>DASTCR010000114.1:0-8316 GCA_035710925.1 Nitrososphaeraceae archaeon
CGAATGAGATAGTTTGCGCTAAAGCCATCAATTTATGCCAACTCTATCATTCTTTGTATTGAAAGTCGTGCCTTGTCGGCAATCCTATCTGGAACTTTTACCTCGTAAACTCCATTGCAAATGGAGTTGTACACTTTCTCAAGAGTAATTTTTTTCATGTATTTGCACACGGCATCATCTTTTATAGGAATAAAATCTTTTTGCCTGTTCTCGTTTCGCATCCGGTGCAATATCCCAGTTTCAGTCGCAATTAGAAACTGTTTAGCGCTGGAGCTCCGCACATATTTCATCATACCTTCGGTAGACAAAATATGGGCCTTTCTTTGCACTTGACCTGAACCTATGTCGTAAAGAGTCGAAGAAGTACAACTGCATTCTGGGTGGACAAGTAACTCCGCAGTTTTATTCGTCCTAAGCATCTGATTGATGTCTTGAGCTCTGATACCTGCGTGAACATGACACTCACCCGGCCAAACAAACATATTTTTCCTCTTGGTAATATCTGCAACATAAGATCCTAGGAACATATCTGGCAAAAACAATATCTCTTTATCGGGGGGGATACTATTTACGACCCGAACGGCATTGGAAGACGTACAGCAATAATCTGACAAGGCCTTAACTTCGGCAGTAGTATTGACGTAGCTGACTACTATCGCATTTGGGTGTTCATGGATCCAGGAAACCAGTTCGTCGGCATTGATACTGGATGCAAGGGAGCAGCCCGCTTCGAGATCTGGTATTAGTACTTGTTTTTCAGGGCAAATTATTGCAGCCGTTTCAGCCATAAAATGGACACCGCAAAAGACTATAGTATCAGCAGCAGTTTCGGCGGCAGTTTGCGAAAGGGCTAATGAGTCGCCCACAAAGTCAGCGATATCTTGAACTTCAGGCAATTGATAGTTGTGGGCAAGTATTACAGCTTTTTTTGCTTTTTTTAGCTCTGTAATTTTCTCTGCAAGGTCTGCCGCAACTTCTGACATGGGAGATCTTGATAGCTGCAACCCATTTAAAGTAGTATACTTCCGGTTAAGTTTGCCTTAAAAATGCGCTTCGCGGCAAGTATTGCCACCCTAGACACACGGCAATATAAACAAGGCTCAAACCATATATTGGGGCTTAATTTCATCTACGGTATGCCAACACATGGCTCGCTAACAAAGGCCGGAAAAGTTCGAGGCCAAACACCAAAAATCGCTGCTCGACAGCGGATCAGTCCAATTTCTCGGATTCGCAACAGAACCAACTTTATCAAGCGATTCGAAAAAAGACGATCTCCTGGTCAAAGAAAGCCTGAGCGCTCCGGACGAAGATAATGAGACATCTTTAGAAGTTTTGCTCGTAAAGCAACCTAGTGAAGCTAGGATATATCTCTTAAAACCATTTTTATTGAAAGTGAGCGAATTTTTGCGGCTCGCGGTACGTGTTTCATAAATGCAGAAAAAAATAGGAATAATTGGTTGTGGAACGATAGGTCACGAGCTATCTCTTGCTATTGATAATTCAAGCGTCGAGAACGCTGCTCTAGTTTTTTTATTTGATACTATAACCACCGCTTCGATAATTCTGAAAGATAGCCTTGTAAACAATAGTCCTGCCACTTTTTCGAATTTTTCGGATCTGATTTCTTCTAAGCAGTTTAGAATGGCAGATATCGTGGTTGAAGCAGCCTCACAGGAAGCAGTTAGAGCCTATGCAAAGAAAATTGTTTTGTCGGACAAAAGCCTTATGATCATGAGCACGGGCGCGTTATCTGATTCTCGCTTGGTACATGCGCTATACAACGCTGCATCAAAGCATGATGGTCATATCTATGTGCCAACGGGTGCCATAGCTGGTATCGATGCTATATGCAGTGTAAGACATCTCCTTGACTTCGTGATGCTCACTACCACAAAAAACCCAAAGTCTCTTGCAGGGGCCCCTTTTTTTAATCTAAGAAAGACAAAACCGGAAAGTATTAAGAAGAAAACGTTGCTATACGATGGAAACGCAATAGATGCAGCCACGATGTTTCCTTCGAATATCAATGTTGCTATGGTACTTAGCTTGGCAGGGCGAGGGGCTAGGAATACTAGAGTAAGAGTAATTGCAGATCCTCGTACAACACGGAACGAACATAAAATTACCGCGATAGGCAAGTTTGGAGAAATCTCAATAATGGTTCGGAATGTTCCGAGTCCCTCCAACCCCCGGACAAGCTTTCTCGCTTCATTGTCAGCAATTGAATGTCTCAGAAGAATGTGTGGTAACAAGATTAGAATAGGAACCTGAATTTAGAATTATTAAGATTCAAGCAGATATTGTTTTGACAGTTTATATAGGGTTTTGTTTGTCCTTGGATCAAGGTATTAAGAATGAGTGATGGAGGATTCAGAAGGAACGATAGCTTCGGTCCAAAACCTGTAGAAACAGGAAAAGAATATGACGTACAAATAACTGAAATAAGCAGGAAGGGCGAAGGTATAGCAAGAATTCAAGGCTTTGTTATTTTTGTCAAGGACGGAAAGGTTGGCCAGAATGCAAAAATCAGAATAACCCAGGTAGGCAATAGATTCGCCACTGCCGAAATTATCGACGGTCAACAGAAGGAAAGTATTACAGGCGAAGCATCTGATCAGTCTTCGTAACCAAATTTTAGAGCAAGGCGTGGTTGTGAAGTAGTCGCTAACTACATCTGTGTTTTATTCGTTACTACGCCACATTGGTGTGGTTCCCAAAATTGCCTAGTTGACAGGGAATGAAAATTTAGTCGTTACCGTAGGAGAAACAGTACAGATCGGCAAAACCCGATCCTGAGTTATGCTGCAAGTTGTAGCTCCGGTCGGAATTAATGGTTATTCGCTTATTGTAATACATATCATTTTTTTATTTCATCAATATAAAAGATTGCATCAGCATTGTTTCCTACATGGCCAGAAATTATCTGTGCCGCAGAACGATGGAGCCTTTGTGAGTCTGACCCGGATCCCGCTATTGTCCCCGGAAGTATAAGGAATAGCCTGATATTCGAACCTAATACCTCGAAGAGCTCTTGGTTGACTGTTGCCGCAAACGGTCTTAAGGCACCCCGAAAAACTTCTGACCTAGCTCGGACAAGACCGGAGATTTTCGCTCCCGCGGGACTCTCAGGACCTACAATGATAATTCTTCCGTTAGAATTCTTATATCGTGGAGGGTCTAGTACCGCGCCTGGACACATAGCGTTTACCGATTCCTTGGTTACCAACGCGGGGATATTAATAAACTGTTCAACGAGGGAATCCCATTCTATTCTGCTGAGAGACAAGAGTGACCGTTCATAGTCATAATTACCAGTCATGTAGACTACAGTGTCAATGGATCCGTATTTCTTGGCCACCTCCTGGAATTTATATCCAATTTGTTCCTCATCATTCAGGTTAAACATTTCATAAGAAAAGCTCTCAAATTTGAATGGCAAGTTACAACTATGCAGGAAAATCGTCAAGTTCTCTACTCCTTCAACCCTTAAAGCATTTGCTAAGTTTTTTATACGATCTAAATCCTTAGCATTTGAGGGATTTCCCAAAAGAATGACAACTTTTTCCTTAATACGTAAGGACGAAGAGTTGTCATCGAGGGAAGTTCTCATTAATGGTCGGACTGGATAGAAAACCCGATCGCTGGGAACAATTCTTCCATTTAATAGTGCAGATATCTTTTCATCACACAGGTTCAACACAATATCAGCGACGTCTTCCTGTGTGAGGAATTCGCTGTCCACAATCATATTCTTGGTATTAGCTTGTATCTTTTCTGCAATTTCTTGTATTTTACTTAATAGCCCGGACAACACTTGAACAAGGTTTGCGGGATCTAGTGAGCTGTCCCGACCTGAGCTTAGTTGCTGAGCGGTTTCATTTATTGCAGATAAAACTACAGTATTATCTTCTCCAAGTAATGGCAGTAATTTGGTGCAGGCATATTCTGTTTGTGAAGGTGAAAGCCCCGAATATCCGCTGATCCTCAAGAATTCGGCTGCGGCCTTTGGATAGACGGTTTTGTATATTCTGTCAGAGTGAACCGGTCCCGGGTTGGTTGCAATAGACTTGATGCCCTTATCCGTCAGTTCCCAAGCTAAGGCCTCGGCGAGCCTATTTTTAGCCCCCTGAGCAGCTGTGTAAGGCGTTCTAAATCTATATGGTCTCTGCTCGTACCGATTTTCTTCGCTAAAAAATGTGGATATAGTAATTATCTTGGCATTTTGGCCCATCAAAGGTATGCACTGTCGAGAAGTCCAAAATGTGCCCGTAAGGTGTATAGCAACACAATCCTTAAACTCAGTGAAATTGGCATTAGTAAATGCTTTCACTGGTCCCGACACGCCTGCGTTATTAATCACAATATCAATACGACCGAATTCTTCTGCTATCTGTCTCAACATGTTATTGATTCCTGTCTCGTCTGCAACATCAATTCCGGAAAAAGATTTTACTCGAGCAGACAAGCCATTATCTGCAATAATTCGGTTTAATATTCTTGTTGTTTGCTCAAGTGGCTCCTTCCTTCTGCCCATAATGACGATGCTTGCGCCTTTTTCTGCGAATTTCTTAGCAATTGACTGGCCAATTCCTGTGCCACTGCCAGTAATTAAAACGACCTTGTTAGTGAGACTAGAGTATGACCGAAGAGCCTGCTTTTCCATGACATATGAGCATTTTGTATATTATTAAAGTTAACTTTTGATTAAGTCGAAAATACTCATTCATTTTTTATTCTACAGAAGTATAGTCATGTTATTCAATTTCATTCATAAATCCAAACGCTGATTCTTTTTTTGCTCGTTAGCTTATATCTCGTAGACAATTTTAGTATAAGCTTCTACTACTAGCCCTGAGGTTTAAGAGAGGATCTATTTGGTTCATCCAGTCCCCTTGCTATTTGCGTAGCCACCAAATCCAATATTTAATATCAATACAATTTGGTGAACTCCCGCTACCGTATTGTACCGACACGTTAATTAAAGTCTGAAGAGTGGTTAGTCTAATGACCCCTTCTGAAGCCAAATTCAAGATAAATGTTAGAGAAGGCATAGTGGAGATAGAAGGAAGCAGTACGTTTGTTGAAAGACATTTAGAAAAATTTGAGGAAATATGCAAATCAGCAATACAGGAAGCTATGGTGAAAAGAATCGGCAGGATGAGAAATGAAGATGGAAGAAATACTGACAGGATGCTTGAACGAGATGAATCTCGGACGACGGTCGGCTTGCATGCCGTAAAAAACAACAACAAACATCTAAGCAGACAACACATGGTTCTGCCTCCTATACCAGTGGATTTGAAAGCAGGAAGTGATAAGGTTGGTTTAAGGGAATTTTATAACAAAAAGAAACCTGCTAACCATTACGAAAAAACAGCAGTCTTCGTCTACTATCTAACTAAATTCAATAAACAGTCAGAAGTGAAGTTTGGTGAAATACTTTCTTGCTATGACGAAGTAGACGAAAAAAAACCTAGCGTTATCGACATAGTGAAAAACTCCATAAGGTATAAAGGATGGCTTACTCAGGGTACGGACAAGTTGTCCACGGTGTTGACTATTTCAGGAGAAAACTTTGTTGGATTCGATCTACCGCAAAATAAGGAAAAAGTGCAAACCGTAATGCGGTCACTTGATTGAAGCCTCTTCTATTGATAATTCAATAAATCTACAGATCATGCACGCCACCAATCGAATCCAATGAACTCAACCTTTTTCTCGTTTGGCTTAGGAATTGCTATTATAAACTGCTTTTTTACTGTTGTTGCAAGCCTGCCAGCGAGTACTATTGATGTCGCTGTTAGATCAAAGTGCGGTTTGCAGACTTGAACCAAGTAAGGAGCGTGATCAATTCCAGGGCCATGTTCATAAACAGCAAAATCGCAACCAAACTTAATACCAGGAGAGACTACGTAGCCCCTATCTCGTAAGTCATGGAAAACTAAATATTTTGTATCAAATCCTTCGTATTGTTTTCTACAGATTGATTTAATATCTAACGCGGACAATGGCTTGCCGTCATTTGTATGTAATTTGAGTTTCAATTTCAAGGAGAGATAATATCCCTCCATGAGATCTAGGATGAGCGGATGGCTAAACTGAGTTCCTTTGGGTTTTGCTATACCCATCGGTTTCCCAAAATAGCCATTCCCAAACAATAGACGAGAGCTTTCTATATCCCACACTACTATTCTATTCCCCACTAAAACACCGTCGATTGATTGTGCTACGCTTTCAGGGGAAATGTTGTCATTGGACCTTAGACGTCTCGACACTTACTGCCATGGCCTTTATGCATTTATATACTTGCCTTGTTCACGCGCTCGACTTTCAGTACACGTTCATCAGTTTATCGAGAAAGAAACGATCGTAAATAGAATTCCATTCCATTCGCTCTCTTGGGGGCCCATAATCTCTTCACTATTCAGTACGTGACCGCACCGTGAGATAAAAAAATGACTCAGAAATCGTGATTATCGAGTGCAAGGTATGCTTATGCTTCAGGGACGTCGTGTCTAATGCCAGCCACAACGATGTTGTTGCCGGAGGAAATTTGTAATGGGGTAACAGGCTTTGAGACCAAAGCTCGATCCATATCATATTTCATAAATTGTGTTCTTTATTTCTATAAGATCCCTCAATACTGAGCTAGCGGTTTCAATACCTCCCGCACCTCGTCCAATAATTGTCTGTTGTCCAGAATGTTCCGATGAAAAAGTTACTGCATTTAACGTCCCGTTTACACATATAGGATCCATTTTTGAGACTTCTGTAGGTTTTACAGAAAGCTTCTTTTGATCAGCTTCTCCGATTAGCTTTATTGCATTATGTCTCTTCCGCGCTTCCTCAATGTCGTTAAGTGTGACTCCGGCTATACCGGTTCTTTCCACGTCGCAAATTGTCTTCTTCATCCCCATGACCCAATTAGCGACGATCGAAACTTTTGCTGCTGCATCGTAGCCATCTGTATCCAGATGGGGAAGAGCTTCTGCAATTCCTCTATTCTGAGCGTCTTTCAGCGCGGTTTCGAATGTTAGACCTTCTTCCATTTTGGTTAAAATGTAGTTAGTTGTACCGTTGAGTATCCCTTTAAACGAGGTTATTTTGTCTCCTTTGAGACACTTTTTTGCAAATTCAAGGATAGGAGTTCCTCCGCCAACAGTACCGCTGAAGCGCAGCATGACATTATTATAGTCTGCAAGCTCCATTAGCGATGGAAACGCGAGTGCAAGAGGACCCTTGTTTACTGTTATGACGTGTTTTCCGGACCGCATCGCTGCTACTATATTGGAAATCCCGGGCTCTCCGTTCTGCAAATTGGTTGGGGTTAGCTCTAGCATCACCTCGCAATCAATTTGCTCTGCGATGCTGCCTTCTCTAATTTTATATCCTTCCGGATCATACTCTCCTACAGTTCCTTTAATTTTTTTGATGTCTAGTAACCTCCGAAGGTCAAGTCCCCCAGGAGAAATGGCAACCCCTTTTGTATCGACGCATGCAACAATACGGGGATTGACACCATACACGCTGTATAATTCAGATGCGCGATCTAGTATAAGCTCGGCAAAACTCTGACCTACAATTCCAAACCCAATAATTGTTAATCGCAATTTGAATTGTGATTTTTGATTACTCAGACATATTTATTATGCTCTCTTATCTCTGCGTCGTAATGCCAAGTCGCATCCAGTTGGTCCCTGTGTTCTATGTATTGGCTGCGTTGTATGTATTAGCTCAAGAAAGCGACTATTTTTGCGTCGGAAGAAAAACCTGTATTGCGCTGGTCGGGACGATCTTATATTGAGCAATCAACCGATTAGATATCAAGGTCCTCGTTCAAGTCTGGGCATTGTTTGGGAACTTATCCGACGAGGACCTCTCTGCCTCAAGAGACTTTTTATTCCTCATGTCCCCTCCCTTTTGTATTGCATACAATCATCCGATTAGCAGAAAAATTTGTTCGCGCCTAGAAACCTGAGATATGACCTTAGGAAATGTCAGCAGGTCCAACGCTAGTCAACGTACGCTCTCTCTGCATGTTGTGTTATGTCTAGACCAATCTCTTCTTCTTCACCTTTAACCTTTAGACCTATTGTCATGTCAATTACTCTCATTATCAATATAGTTCCAACAAAAGCCAATACAGCGGCTATTGCCACCCCTAAAGCCTGAACGGCCAACTGAGTAGAATTGCCATATAGCAAACCATTTGGACCAGCAGGATTAATGATTGTTGTAGCAACCAATCCTATGGCGATCGAACCCACTATTCCTGTAATGCCATGAACAGAGCTTACATCCAAGGCGTCGTCT
>DASTCR010000115.1:0-4353 GCA_035710925.1 Nitrososphaeraceae archaeon
TACTGCATCGTTTTCTAGTTTATTCGCCATTTTATTGATTCTATCTTTGGATATAGCATATGCTCAAACAAACGCAACTTCGCCCTTACCTCGCGACGGGAATTCGCTCTTAATAATGGTTAATTTGGAGAGGATCCGTAATCAGATTTTGTTATCGGAAAAGAGCTTAGCATTTGGCGATATAGATACGGCATTTGCCCATTCCTATATTCCGCATTCGGTGATTTTTCCATCAATCAAAGACCAATTGAATGCTATTAATTCACAATCAAGATCTCAGCTTGAATCACTATTAACGGACTTACCGATCAATATCAGGGCTGGTGAGGATGTACAGCAACAAGGAAATTTGCTAACTAATTTGAGATCAATTGAACGGCTCTTAGACAATATATCAAATCAAACCATAGGTCAACATCTGTTATCAAACCAAAGCTTTATAGCAAATACCATTGTCTACCTTCTGAGAGACGCAGATCAATCCTACCGTCTGTCTAATGCTACCACAACTATAAATCAACAGTTTAGTAAAGTGGACTATGAAAATGCGCAAGGTCTGCTAAATATATCAAAATCAAACTATGAGAAGATAGCTGATTCTTTAGATCAAAGAAGAAGACAAGAAATAGACTCATTTTTTGTTCAATTGGAAAATTCAATTGAACAAAGGAATAATGTGGATGAAACTTCACAGTTAGTCTCTGCAATAGAAAGAGACTTGGCGGAGTATCTTTCACTTGGTACTGGCAGCCAAGGCATATCACCAACGACCAGTGAACATTCTCAGTATTTTACAACTATAAGAAATCTAATGTCAGATGTCATTAATGAAGTGAAACAGAATGGTGATTACAGGCAGGCAGACAAAGCTGCTATGACAGCATATTTGGATAATTACGAATATCTTGAGGCTCCAATTGAAATGCTTAACGCAACTCTAATGGAGGATATAGAAATAGACATGAGAGAAGAACTTCGTGATATGTTAAAGGAAGAACAACCTATTGCTGCGATAGAGAATTTTGTTGATGGTATTCTTGTCAAACTTTCAACCGCAGAACAACTGCTGAATAGTGACGCTTCTATTGCAGGGCAAAATCAAACTACAGCTACCGGACAATCCAGGTCTGGTTTTGCTGATATTGAGGGATTAAGTCAGGGTTTTGGAACATACACAGGAGAAAGGAGACAAATGGGGGAAGCAGATGATCCAGCAAAGACCGCGGTCAGGAGTGATATTGACCAAATCAGAGTAAAACTCGATGACTCTCTAGAGCTATACAAACTAGGAGAGGCTCAAGAAGCATTGACAACCGCGCGCTCTGCATATTTGGATAGCTATGAAAAAGTAGAAATTCCACTAAGACCAATTGATCCAGATTTTACGCTTGATATGGAAATAAAATTTGCCGAACTTCGTAACCTAATACAGAGCAATGCAGGATATGAGGAAGTATTAAAAAAGACCTCTGAAATTAAAAGTGGATTAGATGAATCTGAAAGGCTTGTATCAGGAACTGGTATTATAGCTCCTAGCATTGCATTTTCTACTTCATTTTCTATAATATTCAGAGAAGGTCTAGAATCTGCACTAATTATAGGCGCGATAATTACCTACCTTGAAGCTTCGAGAAATCAACGATTCAAAAAACATGTGTATTATGGAATTATTGTAGCAGTCGGGGCTACTGCTGTAACATGGTTTATAGCTCAATATATTATTGAAATATCAGGGGCAAGTAGAGAATTAATTGAAGCGATTGCAGGCATATCTGCCGTTGCAGTTCTATTTTGGGTTAGCTTTTGGGTCTTGAATAAAATTGAGACAAAACGATGGATTGAATTTGTTAAAGCAAAGGTTTGGAAAGCAACCACCACGGGAAGTGTACTGGTGTTTATTATGCTTTCTTTTTTCACAGTGTACAGAGAGGGTTTTGAAACCGTTCTTTTTTATCAAGCAATACTAGGTTTTGCCAGGTACATGGAATGGTATGTTATAGCTGGTATGGTATTGGGGTTAGCAGTAATAATAGGAGTGGCATTAGGTGTGAGAAAATTAGGAAGAAAACTCCCGCTAAGGGTTCTATTTGGTCTGACTATGGGTATTGGAGCTTATATGTCAATAGCATTCATGGGTAATGCTATCAGAGAATTCCAAGAGGTTGGATATATTCCAACCACGCATATGATAGGTACTATTCCAAGATTAGATATCAATCTTGCAACAATGACAGGTATTCATCCAACACTTGAAACGGTTGTTGCTCAGTTGATTTTGCTGTCAGTCTACATAGTCGGATCGCTATACATATTGATATTGCAGCCAAGAAAGAAGAAAACAATAGAAGCCTCAAGAAAATCTATGGCAGATTTAGAAAAGAAAGGAAGTACTTCTTCAGAAAAATATTAGATGATAAAACAGATGAACGAAACTGTGATTTCTTAATTACCAGACGGTTACAATTGCGGTTCTCAGACTATAGAATCATCATAAAGTGTAAATATTAGGCTGTCCTAATATGACTACAACCGTAAAGTCTGAGAAGTACAGGATTGGCATCATTCAATAAATCTCAGAACAACAAAAAGCAGCAAAGGTAGGCGTGGGCCCTCCTATCCTAGCTGTGTTTTTTCTCCAATTTCGCTGTCAGAAGGTGCTATTTTATTTAATAGCTTAGTATAGTGAGTATTGATTTATCTTTTCAATAGTCTCCATACTGTTTAAATATTAGGGGGACCTAATTAGGTCCGCCTAATCACATGCTAAAGAATGACTTTGGAAACTTGAGTGACAGTAATATAGCAATACCATTGTTGCATGAACTTATAGACGAAATAACCATCAAAATAATTTCGTCGACTATTGATGCAGCAAAGAGCGTATTTGAAATATGCTATGAAAACAAAATTCCTCTAAGTTCAACCTATAGGAAAATTAGAAAACTACAACATGATGGGTTGATGTCGATTGAAAAAATAGAAACGGATGGCAAGGGTAGAAGGGTTGCCTTATATAGGAGCAAGATTAGGTCTTTAGATTTTAATTTGAAAAAGGAGAGCATATTGTTGCAGTTTGAGAAAAATGAAAGTTTTCCAAGTAAGCAATAAAAAATAAAAACTATCCTATTCTCTAGGACACGATGCTTGACAATTAATTTAAATCAGACATTATCAACCGTTATCTTGGAAGTATAATCATTAACCCAATGCGTGCTACCGGATTTTTGCTTAATTTAAAACGTAGCTCCCTGCATGGTTAATTTCTTACATAATCTATGTATTCCTGTAAAAAATCTTGAAGGCACACGCAACATTAATAGTTAAATCTATTAATATATTATTACAAGGATATTGGGGATTACAACTATTAATAGTAAAAAAACTGCACCCGATGAAGACAGGGAAGAACTCTACATCTATACTGCTGAGGCAGAACATCTGGAAATGTACCTAAAAGCCATATGGACAATCAGCGAACGGAAGGAAGAAGTCAAGGTTAGTTCCATTGCCAAACTTCTCAATATAAGCCAGCCATCTGTCGTTCAGATGCTACGTAAGCTAAATGACTCCAATTTGGTTGAATACAGAGGTGGAAAAAATGTGGTTGGTCTCACTCCTGAAGGACAAAGGATTGGAAAACAGATGATAAGAAATACGAGATTGCTTGAAGTGATGATGAAAGACGCTCTCAAAATTGAGATAGACGAAGAAATGATTTGTGGCATAGAACATCATATGAAAAAGAAATTTACAGATGCACTGTGCACACTGTTAAATCATCCAAGAAAATGTCCACATGATCATAATATACCATATGGACAATGCTGCAGGAAATAGCATGGCATAAATATTGTTATATATCTGGAAAATCAAAATATGTAAAAGACGTTACTATAGAATCGCGTCATCATGACAATTATAATTAAAAAATACTTTTACCTACCCGTTTCCTGAGAGGCCTTAGTCCTAGATCATTAACTCCAGATTTGCTTGTTCTCATTATTGAGAATAGCCAGTTGGTATAAATAAGAACCCCAATTATGCAAGGATATGAAACAATACGAAATCAAACCTTTGATAGCAATGGCTATGGTTCTTATGTCTGGCACTATTTTTCTGTCATTGCCAGCCACCTTGGAGGCTTCTGCTACAACAGGAGAACAAGTGGGGCCTGACAGAGAGCCAGTAGAGCTGATTTCTGCTATTCGTGATCTATTAAATCAAACGATGATTGAGTACAACAGACAAAATTATACAGGAGCAGCTGACCTAGCTGATGTTGCATATATAGACAACTTTGAATTTCTAGAGGCTCCGTTAGCAGAAGAAGATGAGCAACTGATGGAAGAAACA
>DASTCR010000116.1:0-4811 GCA_035710925.1 Nitrososphaeraceae archaeon
GGTATTATCTGTTACTGCTATTAAGTAAAGGGAGATATCCTCCGTAAGTATCCTGTCTTTGCTGTCATAATTTTTTTGATGCATGTCCAAATAACAATTATTTTCTTCAGACCACAATATTCTTTCCACTCCCTGGATCGCTCTGCGGGCTAATTTGGAGATTCTCTTGGCGTCAGATTCTCTCTCGATTTTTGACAATAGAACAGAAAGATCACTTAGAGCTAATATCCAACACGCCTGGCTGTAAACTATTTTTCCTGATCTTAGTGCTGTGTCCATCCAGTCCTCGTTATGACCCTGCTCCAGCAAGTCATCGTTGTCGTTATCACGTTTCTGAAGGTACTCAACAGATTTGAGCATACGAGGAATCACATAGTCGGCGACTTTTGATGGCTGTGTTATCCCTATTTTTGAAAGTAAGGATGAGACATAACTAGACGAGTGTCCTGTAGCTATAGTTGCTTGCTTTAGGCCTTCCGAGGAGGGGAAGTCCTTCTCCTTACGTGTTAAGGAGGCAGTTAAAATCCATGAGGTAGTAGATATCATGAGAGCAGTTGAATCTATATCTGGATCCTTACCGTACACTTCAGAAAATCCTGCTTGATAAATGGTCGTTGGAAGTGCCCCCGCGAATCTCTTCTCCGTTTCCTCTTCTGCAACTTCAGCTAAAAAATTCATATCAGGAGATCCTCGTCCAAAAACTATTTTGTCTCTATTAGGTGCTATTTGATGGGACCAAATTTGGAAAATTTGTTGGAGTGTCCCGTCCATATTTCCACACATGAACCAGTCTCTCAAAATATACGATGCATCTCTGCACCATATTGCCTGGTATACCCCTCCAGGATTTACTCCCTGGAGTATGTGTTCACCTGTCCTCTCTACAAAACGTTCACCTTTTTCATAAAAGGATCTCCAAGCGTCTCGATTATCATTGGACCTCCGTCGCATATATCGATGAAAGATCTTGGTACCCGAGCTTACTTTTAATACTTATTCACAAGGTCATTGAAGATGAATTCAATTGTAGTCACTAGAATGTCGTAGTCATGATTAAAAGGGGGAGTGAAAGAAAACAATATATGACAACATAATTCTGTCTTATGAATAAGCTTACTGATCAATCTGTTCTATTTTCCTACCCTCAGGTTCCTAACTACGATCGCTAATAGCTATTGCCCGCATGGCATGCTGGATATATTGACGACTCATATCAGATTATCATTAATTTAATACTAATATATTTAGAATAGTTTAAGATATCAGGGTAATATTGATGACTCAAGAGTCCAATCCAGACATAGAATGGCAAATTGTTAAAAAGACCATGGAGACTCCAGATACTTATACATACAGTTTTGCTCCTGTCGGCAGTTCTAATAAATTCAGCTTTGAGGTAGGACAATTTGTCACGATTAGTACCATTCTAAAACGACCCGACGCATCAGGAAATTTGGAGGAAAGAGCGGTCGAAAGGTCGTATTCAATCTCATCATCGCCTACTCGTAATTTAGTTGATCTTACAATAAAGGATGAAAAGCCTTATGGCTTCATTAATCCGACTACCCACAAGGCAGACGGGTTTGCAGCATATTTCTTTGAACAAATGAAGATTGGAGATAAAGTAAAGGTGCGTCTGAACCAAAATAAGAACCATTTCTTGTCAAAGGTTGCTGCGGGGATTGAGAAAGATGTTGCTTATTGGTCTGGATCAAATGGAGCTGAGTCAGCAAGATGTCTGCTTCAATTTATGGAAGATACAAAGGATCCTGATCTTCGTTTAACCCTTTTTTATAGTAATCCTAGATTCGGTGGAAACCAAGATAAGAATTTCACAGACATAATTTATTTTGAATGGTTGGTTGAAATGGCAAAGAAATTGGAAAATTTCTTGGTGGTTTTTACGTTCACAAGGGAAAAAGAAGTTCCTTTCTCGTCAGATCATCCTAGGATAATCTATCGCACCGGTAGATTTTTCGTAGATCCTCAATCAAAGGGATTCAGCGAACCAGAAAGAGTTCAGGAAAAGACGCTATCCAAGTATCATGGAGGAGATGTGGGAAATGTGTTTAATCCAATATGTGGAAGCAGCGGTTTCATCAGTGGGACAGTGAAGTCAGGTACGACAGGGAAAATTTTGAAGGGTAGAGGGATAATGCAGGACTTGCTAGAAATTGAGGGTGTAGATGCAGAAAAGATTGACAAAGAACAGTATTATCTTCAATATGTGCAATAATCCTTGGTCTCGTATTACAAATATATTTATGATTCCAAACTATTTCCAAGAGGTAATTTCAATTTCGTTTTGTATTGGAACTATCTGTTCTTCCTTTCTAGTTTTCAGAATGGTCATTAACTCAGCTTCGAGTATATGGGGTAATCTCCGAATTTTGTTTACTACGATATCCCTAAGATCCTCAAGGTCGGTAGCTCGAATTTTCAGTAGTAGATCGAATCTGTTATGCATCTCGTGAATTTCGAGAATCTCTTCATAGAATGATAAACCGTCGCTTACTTCTTCAGCAAATCCCGGTTCGACGTTTATTCCCATGAAAGCTAAATGGTCGTATCCAAGGCGGTTGTTATCTACTGAAATGGTAAAGTTCCCAATAATCCCGAGATCCCTTAGTCTCCTAACCCTTATGTGAATTGTTGCATCTGAGACACCGATCCGCTTAGCAATGTCAACAAATGTGGTGGAAGAATCTTTAGCGAGAATATCTATTATTTTATAATCGATTATATCTAGCAGACGATTAGGTTCCTCGACCATGAGCGTGTAGCTTTTCACTCATTTATATATAGGTTTGTTATGGTTTTTTCTTATATAGGATATAATGAGAAAGTTTCCTTGAGACGAGAAAAAGATTTTAGCGACTCAATATTATTGCCGTGTTCACGTCTATCGGTAATCGAATAGGAGTGAAATTGGTTATTTGGGACGAATAACGAGCACTATGTAAAGGTATATCAGCCAAAGACAAAGACAAAACACTACATGGTTTAGTGGCGTTATGCAATCTTTTTAGACTATTACTAGATTTGTGATCCTCACAAGACTATCAATGAATAACGCTCAAGTTGTATGGTATATTAAGTGTAATTGAATCTAGTCATTCATTCAACAAAATGTTAATTGCACATAAAAAAACTAGAAATATCGGCCCCTGGGACTTGTCGGACCTCGTTAGGGATCCACGTTCCGAGGAATTTGAAGAATTTGTTAAATCTATAGAGCAAAAAGTGAGTATCATTGAAAATAAACGCAATAATCTCAGTAACGATTTAAAGGAAGTGGATTTTCAAAGTATTTTCTATTCAATAGAAGATGTTTCAGAAAAAGTAAGCATCGTAGATGGTTATGCACATTTAAAATATTCCGCTGACACCTCTTCAAATGATGCTGCATCCCTTCTGACAAGGATGGATTTGATGGCGGCGGATATAGCTAATAGACTGCTTTTCTTTGATCTGTGGTTTAGGAAAGAATTGGACGAAGATAATGCCAAACGCCTGATAGAATCTATGCCTGTTGTGTATAGAGAGTATTTGAAACACAAGCGTTTGCTTGCAAAATATGTCCTAACGGAGCCAGAAGAGAAAATCATTAGCACACTTGAGGTTACAGGGACAAATGCGCTCGTAAAGATTTACGATAGGATGGTTAACGGCTTCGAATATCTCATGACCATCAAAAAAGCTCGAAGGACAATCAAAAAAACCTTCTCAAACAAAGAGAAACTACTTTCGTACATTCGAAGCACAAAAGCTGAAGAAAGAAAAAGCGCTTATCAGTCACTTCTTCAGGTATACAAGAAGAATAGTGGGATATTGGGGGAAATTTACCAAAATTTAGTGCTTCAATGGCGTGACGAAAATATGAACATGCGCGGATATGAATCACCTATTTCGGTTAGAAATGCCTCAAACAATCTAGATGATTCAACGGTACGGACACTTCTCAATGTATGTAGGAAAAATTCAGACATCTTTCAAGATTATTTTCTGGAGAAGGCAAAAATGCTTGGACACAGAAAACTTAGACGTTACGATCTGTACGCGCCGTTATCGTTGAGAAACTCCGATCAGAAAAAATTTACATTTAGTGAAGCGGTCAATACCGTACTTGATACATTTGAGGGCTTTAATGCTCAGTTTAGAGAATATAGCGAGCGGGTTTTTAATGAGCACCACGTGGATTCAGAAATTAGAAAGGACAAACAAGGAGGTGCTTTCTGCTCTACAGTTTCTCCGAAGCGAACACCTTTCGTACTTCTGAACTTTGACGGCAAATCTAGAGATGTATCAACAATGGCGCACGAGTTGGGTCATGCTATACATAGTATAGCTGCGTCCGACAAACCGATAACAGTAGCCCACGCACCCTTACCTCTTGCTGAGACTGCTTCTGTTTTTGCTGAAATGCTGCTCAATGACAAGTTATTTAATAGTGTTGGATTCAGAGAGCAAAAGATACTGCTTGCTGAACATATTGATGACATGTACGCCACAATAATGCGTCAAGCTTATTTCACTTTATTTGAAATAGATGCCCATCGAATTATCGCGAATAAAAATGCAACCACAGATAATATCTCCGAATTGTACCTCAACAATTTAAGTCAACAGTTCGGCGATTCGGTTAACGTCTCATCTGACTTTCAATGGGAATGGACCTACATTCCTCACTTTTATCATAGTCCGTTTTACTGCTATGCATATTCTTTTGGAAACCTGCTTGTATTATCGTTGTACCAGCAATTTAAGAATGAAGGACGCTCTTTTATTCCAAAATATTTCAATATCTTATC
>DASTCR010000117.1:0-8654 GCA_035710925.1 Nitrososphaeraceae archaeon
AATTGGAGGGGAAATTTTTGGTCGAAAACAAATGTAGTTTTCCAGTATAAGTTCTTAACTATCACGGGCGCGGGTTAGCACCCAGAGACACCAACATAAACCGGTCATAGTTAAGCTAGCCCCGGCAAATAATAATTAATGACGGATGTGTTAACACCAAAAGCATTGATGGGCAGATGGCTTAGGGCCATTAGAGTAAAGTTTCTTCTAGCATCTCTTTTTGCTTCAGGAAATGGCATGGCGCTGGCGTTATGGAGATACTCTTCATTTGATCTGAACTATGCTGTATTGACAATCGTTGGGGTCTTCAGCTTGCATGCTAGTATAGATCTTTTAAACGACTATTGGGACTACAGGCGGGGAATAGACAAGCTGACGAAGAGGACAAAGTTCAGCGGCGGAAGTGGTGTTATACCTGAAAACCTTCTCTCACCAAGAACTGTTTACGGAGCCGCGATCCTCTTTCTATTAGCAGGTGTTCTAATAGGATGTTATTTTGTGGTGGTCCGCGGACCCATTATCGCTTTAATTCTTATCTTTGCAGTCTTATCGATTTTCTTTTATTCCTCCAAAATCGTTAACTTTGGATTGGCAGAACTATTTGTTGGGGTAAAAGGCCTTCTAATAGTTATAGGATCATTTTATGTCCAGACACCGATCTTGGAATTTTCTCCAGTGTTCATTGGTACCGTTATTGGAATGCTTTCTTCTTCTGTCTTGCTAGTGAACTCCTTCCCTGATTACCATGCTGATCGTCTAGGAGGAAGAAAGACGCTTGTTATACTACTAGGCAAGAAAAGATCTTATGAAGTATTTTCAACATTGGTAATTTCTGTATATCCTATAGTGATACTAGGAATTTTCCTGGGCTATACTACTGTATATTCAATTGGCTGTCTTTTGTCTGCTCCATATGCAGCCAGGGCAATTTGGGAGCTTAGGAGAAGTTACGGAAAAGAAAATTCTGCTCTTGTCCCTGCTATGGCTTCAACAATAAAGTATTCTCGTATTACAAGTATTGCCTTAGCGGTAAGCATGATCATACCGACGCTTTAGAGTCAGGCTATCTTTACAGAATTTCCGGTACAAAACTTGCATCAATGAACAACATATTCTTATCGGCCTCTGACCTGATATAGACAATAGCCGGGGTCATGATTATTGAGCGTGTATTCATGATTGAACCCATATCAAAAGTAAAACGTTTTATAGTTTTTCAACTTCTATCGTGAAGTCGGAGGGATTAAGACTGTTTCCACATAATTTACACTTACTATCATGTGTTCGCAAAATGTCCCGTACCGGTCTCAAATTGATAACTTTTGAAAGAATTGTGCCACATTTACCACAAATAACCTCGGTGGATGGATACGACATCACTTTAAGTCCATCCAGGCGATCCTCAAAAAGAATACTGTCAAAAAGCATTGACCAATAAGGCCAGGAGTGCCCATGCAGGTATGCAGCAATTTCAGAAAAATGATACGAGATCTTTTCTTAACGACATATTGGAAATGCTATTACTTTTCGTGATCTGTGATAACCATATATAGATCTTTTTTGCATGCTTACCGTGCCAGTGGATCCCGTTTGTGGAATAGAGCTTAAGCAGGATTTGGCTTTATCTCATGAACATCAGGGAAAAGTTTTCTTCTTTTGTTGTGACGGGTGCAAAAAAATTTTTGTCAAGAAACCCAAGAAGTACAGTAGAAAGTAATAGGCATTCCTTTTTGTTCTAAAACAGACCTAGTCTGTAAATACTAAAACATTCTGATAAGCATAGGTGTCACGTATTTATAGACGATGTCGTTATTCAAGGCTTACCTGTTGAAAGCGGTCTTTGTAAAGGAAAAGAAAACAATTACAGTGGATGAATTATCTTCTCCCATACCTGGATCCAGCGATGTATTGGTAAAGATGAGGGCATGTGGACTTTGCGGTTCTGACCTGGAAAAAGTGTATGGTAACTACGGCATGTCTTCAGGGAGACTTGGCCACGAACCTAGCGGTGAAATAGTCGGAGTTGGAGATCTGGTTTCAGGCTACTCAATAGGCGACAGAGTGTTTGTGCATCATCATGTTCCGTGCTACTCTTGTCACTATTGTCGACATGGGGATTATACCATGTGCACAATGTTTCATTCCAGTAACCTAGATCCTTGTGGTTTATCTGAAGAAATATTGGTCCCAGGTTGGAATGTTTCTCGTGGAGGGGTCATAAAACTTCCATCCAATGTGACATTTGAGAAGGCGGCCCTAATAGAGCCACTTGCTTGTTGTATCAGAGCCCTAGACAAATCTAGGATTCAAAAGGGAGATGATATTGCAATTTTTGGGGCTGGCCCAGCAGGAATTATGCTTGCCCTTCTTGCACAATCTATGGGCTGCGGCAAAATCTTTCTTATTGATATTAATCAATTTAGACTAGACCTAGCCGAGAAACATTTCCAGGTTGAATGTTTCAATATTAACATACGACCGGATACTGAAGAGTCTATTAGGGAGGCTACGGGTGGCAGAGGGGTAGACATTTCTGTGGTAGCAACTAGCAACCCTCAGGCAATGGTTAAAGCTTTCAACCTCACGCGACGAGCGGGAAAAATTATCCTTTTCGGTGTTCCGCGTAAGGGAACGCAGCTTGTACTTGATGCATCGTTGGTTTACTCAAATGAATGGTCATTTGTTCCCAGTTATGCTGCTTCTGAAATCGAAACCAATCAATCTTGCAGATTGCTCAATAACAATAGAATAGAAATGGATTGGATTATAACGCATAGGTTTGGCTTAAACCAGGCTGAGGAAGCAATTCGGTGCGCACATGAGGCCAAAGATTCGATGAAAGTTGTAGTAACTGCATAAGAGTATAAACTTATAAGTACTAAAATTACTTCGGGAAGTTGACCAAAGAATGGATTGGGGTCTTAAAAACCGATTGTCTAAAATAATAAGCCCTGAGGACAACCGGGGAGTTATGCTAGCGGTTGACCACGGTTATTTCCTTGGACCCACTGATGGGCTTCAAACGCCTAGGACAACAATTAGACCACTTTTGCCTTACGCTGATTCCTTAATGCTAACGAGAGGAGTTCTGAGGACTTCGGTGAACCCTGATGCGAATATCCCCATAGTTTTGAGGGTTTCAGGAGGAACAAGCATTGTTGGAGAGGACCTATCTAACGAAAGCTTAGTCACGTCTGTTGAAGAGGCAATAAGACTAAATGCCTCCTGTCTCGCGCTCTCAATTTTCGTAGGAAGCAAACACGAGCACAAGACTCTTGTAAATCTATCCAGGCTTGTAGATTTGGGAGAAAAATATGGAATCCCGATTCTTGCTGTAACTGCTGTAGGAAAAGAGATGAATAGGGACTCACGATATCTAGGGCTTGCATGCAGAATAGCTGCAGAAATTGGAGCTCATATCGTAAAAACATACTATTGTCAGAATTTCGAAGAGGTCGTCGAGGGATGTCCGGTTCCCGTAATAATAGCAGGTGGAAAGAAACTTCCCCGGGAACTGGAAGCGCTGCAATTGGCATACAATGCTTTGCGGGACGGAGCAGCAGGTGTAGATATGGGAAGAAACATTTGGCAATCAAGATTTCCCACGTCTATGATAAGGGCTGTGAGATCCATCGTTCACGGGAGCTCAAATCCGGAAGCGGCATTTGAAGAATTCATAAAGAATAGTGAAATTGAAACGCACATAGAATCCCGCTAGATTCGGGTGGTTTAGACACAAAATTTATTAGTTATACCCGTAAGACATCTCATTAGCAATAAGAGTATGTCTACAAATATTTTTGGCATAATTAGATTATTTCCTGTTCGCCTTGTTTCCCTCAGTATTACAGATTTGGACTTATTGCGATAATGTTGTAGTTAATTTGCAGTATAGGCATCCTGTGGTTCAATCCAGTGGTGGTTTGCTGAAGAATTGGAAATGATAGGTTCAGAAGCACTTGTAAGAGCATTAGAAGCAGAGGGAGTAGATTTCGTGTTCGGCCTTCCGGGAGGTGCCAACTTACCGATATATGATGCTCTTGTGGACGCTAGTCTACGCCATATCCTAGTTAGACACGAACAATCTGCTGCGCATATGGCTGATGGTTACGCTAGAATAAAAAGGAAAGCTGGAGTATGCTTTGCAACATCTGGACCGGGAGCGACTAACCTAATTACCGGGATAGCGACAGCATATGCCGATTCTTCACCGATGATTGCAGTTACTGGACAGGTACCACTGGCCATGATCGGGAAAGATGCGTTCCAGGAAACAGACATTATTGGCGTAGCTAATCCATGCACTAAGTATGCATTCCAGCCGAGGGCAGCTGTTGAAATTCCAGAGTCGGTAAAGAAGGCCTTTTACATTGCCGAAAGCGGTCGTCCGGGGCCAGTTCTCATAGATATTCCTAAGGATGTTCA
Organism: Nitrososphaeraceae archaeon; assembly: GCA_035710925.1. Taxonomy (GTDB): domain Archaea; phylum Thermoproteota; class Nitrososphaeria; order Nitrososphaerales; family Nitrososphaeraceae; genus TH5893. The sequence continues at coordinate 4,426 of DASTCR010000117.1, forward strand.
GCAAGCGCGCGAAGATATTCAATTTCCTGACCTCATAAAGGTGAGGGGGTATAATCCGATAATAGATGCGGATCTCTCCCAGCTTGAAAGAGCGGTCGAGACAATGATCAAAGCAGAGAGGCCAATAATCATGGCAGGTGGCGGAGTAATTCTATCTGGTGCTTTTTCCGAGCTACAGGCTATGGCTGAACTGTTAATGGCTCCTGTGGTTACCACTTTCAAGGGAAAGGGTTCATTCCCTGAAAACCATCCGTTAGCGATGGGACCGATCGGAATGCATGGTCATCCAGAAGCGAATAAGATAATCATTGAGGCTGATTGTATTATAGCAGTTGGCGCTCGTTTCTCCGACAGATCAGTCGGGAGGTTCGAAGAGTTTGGCAAAGGTATGACCATTATTCATCTTGACGTGGACCCCGCGGAGATTGGCAAAAACAAGGCAGTCGACATCGCCGTTATAGGAGACGTAAAGGCATCTCTCCGGACTGCAGTTAAGATGCTTGCGAAGCACAAGGTTACACAAAGAACCAAAGACGACCCTTGGCTTAAACGGAGGAAAGAGCTAATAGACTACTATGCAGATACTATCAAAGACTACCCTAGGGAGCTGACTGCAAAAAAGGCATTGAAAAAGCTGAGGGAATTATTGCCTTCTGATGCTATTGTAACTACAGAGGTAGGGCAATGTCAGATGTGGGCTTCTTTACATTTTGACGTAATATCACCTGGAACATTTTTTAGTTCCACAGGATTAGGAACCATGGGTTTTGGCTTCCCTGCATCAATAGGAGCTAAAGCCGCAAAAAGTCAGTCAACGGTAGTTGATATAGCAGGTGATGGATCATTTAATATGACAGAGAACTCTCTTGCTGTATCTGTGTTGGAAAAGCTCCCCGTCATAGTATTTTTAATGAATAATTACATGCTGGGAATGGTCGCGCAATGGCAGAGAACCTTCTATAATAGAAGATACATGGGGGTTCATCAGAATAGTTGTCCTGATTATGTTAGACTTGCAGAGGCCTACGGAGCACAGGGGATCAGAGCTGAATCTATGAATGATCTGGAAGGCGCCATAAGAAAAGCTTTGAAAAGTGACGTGGCCACTGTAATTGATATTGCAATTGATCCTGAAGAGGACGTTTATCCTTTCGTGGCTCCTGGAACAGGTCTGAAGGATATGATAACGGGAGCGTAACTTTATTGGCTGGATTATTGAAAACGGCCGACACCCTCTCGCAAGACGATGCTGAGTCTTGGCATATCGTGGCAGCCCTGGTTGAGAACAAGCCAGGAGTTTTGTTTCGAGTGACCAATCTGTTTCGAGCAAGAAGCTTTAACATCGAAAGTATTACTGTGGGTTCTACGGAGCAAGTCGATCTCTCTCGCATGACTATCACTACCAAGACCGATGAAAGGACATTAGATCAGCTCGTAAAACAACTCAGGAAACTAATTGACGTGGTCGAGGTGAGGGTCTTAGATTCTTCGAAGACAGTATATAGAGAGCTTGCGCTAATAAAAATGAAGGCAGATGAACCAACAAAAAGGATGCAAATCACAACTTATGCTTCAGTATTTCGAGCAAGTATCCTAGATATAGACAAAAATACCATTATGGTAGAAATCACAGGAACTCCTGATAAAATTGATGCATTCAAAAACCTCGTCAGCTCGTTCGGAATTATTCATCTAGCAAGGACGGGCGTTTCAGCTCTCCCTAGAGGCGAACACTGAATGTCTGAAAACGGAAACAAGATACGAATCTTTGATACAACATTGAGGGACGGGGAACAATCACCAGGCGTGTCTATAACCCCGGAACAAAAAGTCCAGGTAGCTATCAAATTAGACCAACTAGGTGTCGATGCCATAGAGGCCGGTTTTCCTATTGTTTCGCAAGGGGAAATCCAAGCAATTAAATCAATAAAAAAAGCGGGTCTGAATGCGGAAGTCTGTGGGTTGGCACGAGCACTTGTCCATGATATAGATACTGTGATAACTTGTGACCTCGACTATGTGCACACATTCATCGCGACGTCAGACATCCATATGCAATACAAGCTGAAAATGTCTCCCGAACAAGTTTTACAAAAAGCGGTTCAGGCCGTCGACTATGCAAAATCCCACGGGTTGCAGGTCGAATTTTCGGCAGAGGATGCGACCAGGTCGGACGTTGCTTTTCTGACCAAAGTATTCAAAGCAGTCGGGGAAGCAGGTGCGGACAGAATAGATATTCCCGATACAGTAGGTTACGCTACACCAGAATTCATTTCTTACCTGGTTAAAACCGTCAGAGAAAACATCTCAGTTCCCATAAGTTTGCATTGTCATAATGACTTTGGACTGGCTGTTGCAAACTCTATTGCGGGAATAAATGCTGGCGCCACTTGCGCCCACGTAACTGTAAATGGTCTGGGGGAGCGAGCAGGCAATGCTTCTCTGGAGGAATTTGTGATGGCGCTTCAATGTTTGTATAAGAAGGAGCATAATATCCATACAAACTTACTCTATGAGACTTCCAAGTCTGTATCCAATATTATGGGAATGGCTGTCCAGGCAAATAAGGCCATTATTGGTGAGAATGCTTTTGGGCATGAATCAGGCATTCACACACACGGGATTCTAAATAATCCTTTGACCTATGAGCCCATAGACCCTGAGATGGTCGGAAGAAAGCGGTGGCTTCAGGCTGGAAAACATGCCGGTTCACACGGCATACGAGCTATGCTTGGGGACTTTGGGATAGAATGCACAGATATCCAGCTGCACAAAATTGTTGAAAGGCAGAAGATTTTAGCTGATAAGGGCAAATCTATAAGCACTTCAGAGCTACTCTCAATAGCTGGTGAAGTAGTACAGAATAGCAAGTTCGAAGAAAAATTCAAGCTTTATGATTTCCATATAGTCACGGGAATGAATCTGATTCCTACCGCGGTAATCAGATTGAATACAAATGGAAAAGACTTGATAGCATCAGACACGGGGGTTGGCCCTGTTGATGCCGCACTTAAAGCAATACAAAAAGTTGCTTCTGAGATCGCGAATGTGAAGATCCGCGAGTACAAACTCGATTCCATCACCGGAGGATCCGATGCGCTGGCAGAAGTATCTGTGAAGGTCGAAGACAAAGACGGAAATGTCGTCTCTGCTCGCAAGGCCGGCGAAGATGTAGTTGTGGCATCTGTGCAAGCAGTGATTGATGCAATAAACAAGGTAATGCTAAGAAAAGTTCTGTACTCAAAAAATTAAAAGCGATCGTTAGGAAGAGTCAAAATTGGTGAAATATACTATTTCACTGGTAAGCGGTGACGGAATAGGTCCTGAATTAGCAGACGCTGCAAACCTCTTACTTGAGACCATAAGTTCCCGTTCCAATGTAAAATTTGATATGCTACGGATAGATGCTGGAGACGGAACAAAAGCTAAATCTGGAAAAGCGCTCCCTGATCAAGCGCTAGACGCTATAAAACAATCCGATGCATGTTTGAAGGCACCTGTCGGTGAAAGCGCTGCAGACGTCGTCTTAGTTCTGAGACAAACAATGGATTTGTTTGCGAACGTTAGGCCAATTAAATCGTTCCCTAACCTTGAGGGACTGTCGGATTCAATAGATATGGTCATTGTGAGGGAAAATACTGAGGACCTCTATTTGGGCTGGGAATTCGAGGCAGATAAAAATACTATAATATCATTGAGGCGCACATCGGAACGAGCATCTCGCCGCATAGCCGAATATGCATTTCAACTATGCAGTCAGCGGAATAATAAAAAAAGGGTTGTAGCAGTCCACAAGGCAAACGTTTTGCGACGAGCTGATGGCCTGTTTGCCAGCACATGCAGGATCGTGTCAAAAGGTTTCCCTAACATTACGTTTACGGAGCAATATGTCGACGCCTGCGCCATGAATCTTATTCGTAATCCGGAAGACTACGACGTAATAGTGACAACGAATATGTTTGGTGATATTCTGTCAGATGAGGCAATTCAAGTTGCCGGAAGCATCGGCATGGGTCCAACATGCAACATCGGCGATGATTTTGCGTTATTTGAGCCAGTCCACGGTGCGGCTTTCGACCTTGCGGGAAAAAATGCCGCTAATCCATCATCAATACTTCTTTCTTGCAAGCTAATGCTTGAATGGCTTGGTGAGAAAAATCGCGATACAATAGCAGTACGAGAGGCACAAAAGATAGAACGTGCCATAAGAAAACTCTTAAAAAGGAACA
>DASTCR010000118.1:0-6255 GCA_035710925.1 Nitrososphaeraceae archaeon
TGGTAAAAGCTAGTCATCATGTTCATTTCTTCCCCCCCTTGTTTGACAAAATAGGTTTAAAAATCTAGAGATTGTGCTGTCGTCATTGTAATATTACCGCGGGGTCGGTTTCAAAGTAATGGCAGTTTGCTTGAAGGTAACCAGAAATTGACAATCACTGTTGATAGGACTTTGGTTTGTACCTAACTAGACAAATTCAATCATCATGTGTGAATTCTATCAATATATCGAATACACGGATTCCTCCGTTCACTAGAAGAATAACAATCTCAAGCTCTTGATCTCCCTTTACTGGAAGTAGTCAAACCAAACCACTGTTACTAGTTTGTCTTCGATCTGTTAACCATTTGGACCTTCCTCAGAACAAAAAATAAATCAGGGCTGTATTGTCCTCTACAGTATAATGGACAATAATCAAAAAATTTACCTATTCATTAGCATATTTGCCCTATCTTCAATTGTAATGACTGGGTTTCAGGGTCAACAATACACATTTGGACAGGAAAATCAGACATCAGCATCATCAAATGGAGAAACCTTTAGATCTCAATTTGACACTTTTGTTGCCTCAGAACCTGCAGGATATGGAATGTATGATGAAAAAGAATCTAACGTATTTGCACCTGGGGAGACATTTTTGCTCTATGTAGAACCTGTGGGCTACGCCTACGGAAATGTCACGGATGAAAATGGAGATCAATTATACACAATGAACTTTACTGCTGACTTCACAATTTCAACCCCAAATGGTACAATTCTAGCCGGACAGGAGGACCTGCCATTGAGTAATCTGATATCTCATCATCAAAATAAAGAACTTATGCTTCAGATGTCAATAGACCAAACCTCTCCGTTCCCACCAGGGGACTATGTTCTTAGATACACGTTTACGGATGAAAACTCTGGAGAGAGTTTTGATATAGAGAAGAATGTCACAGTGCAAGGGTGATTACATAAAAATAATCCTTTGCATCCTTATCACACAACATTTGAATTGGTATCGGTTTGTATTGAGCTGATGATTATCATACGACATGACCCTGTTGCGTTCCATCTTCTACTGGTAATTGATTCTGATAGTTCCTACCCCTCTAATACCGATCGATACACATCTGCAATAGACGGATTAGACTGCTGGAACCGTTCCAACATCAATCACGTACTCACTTCCATTGATTGAAAATGTTTACCAAGACTAGTTGAAAATGCTACCCGCTTGGCAATTCGAAATATACGTTATTGCCTATCATCAGCTATTGCTCTGATGATATCTGTTTTTGTGATTATTCCAACGAGCTTATCATTTGAATCTACAACTGGGAGGCCGCTTATTCTGTTTCCTCTCATAATAAGCGCTGCATCTACTAGATTGGAATAGTCTGTGACCATAATCGGGTTAAATTTCATTATATCTTGGGCTAATAGTATTCTTTTCATCCCAAATGGCAAACCGCCGGTATTTGCGGCTGTGCTACCCGTGTTTTCATTCATCTCAATTTCTTTCCCTTTTGTCCGGTATTGCGAAAGTGGCGGCTTTGATTTATCTGCAATTAATAGTGTGCTAGCAGGCAACAAATCATGACTAGTAATTATGCCAACTGGTTTACTATTATTATCTCCAACTACTATTACTCTCGAAACATTCCCATCGGCCATTATCAACAGTACTATATGTACGGATTCATCTGGCTTAACTGTCAACACTTTTTTTGTCATATACTCATTTATTGCGACATCTCCTCCAAAACTCCTTGCATATGCATCCAAAAGGTCAGATTTGGTTATAATACCACTTAATACACTATTATCATCATCATTAGCTTTAACGATCACTAAGGAACTTATGTCATTATTTAACATTAACTTCGCACAATCACCTACGTTCGTGCCCCCTTCAACGGTGATTAGTTGTTGATTTGCTATTATTTCATCTAACCTTATTTCATCAAGACTTCTCCTAGGGAACTCTGCATGTAGGAACCGAACAATATCTTTTTCTGTAACAATTCCTGCCGGCTTTTTATTTTGCCTACCTTTTAAAATTATGACTCTACTAATATTATATTTTAGTAAAACATTTCGGGCATCATATAATGTCTTATTTTCTTCCAGAGTAACAGGATTATTATTACATATGTCCGCCGCTACTAATTGCATTTTATTCCATACAGTTTCGATCATTATTCTTTCATATCATCTAATGTAGTGGTCCTTTAATTTGTTTATTACAAAATGACAAAAATTAGTAATTCGAATTCGAATTGTCTTAGGACAAACTCCCTTACGATCGAGAAAGAAATCTAATGGGAAAAAGTAAAGTTGTTCTTCAGACTTTATCCATATGAGCTCTCAACATCCACGCCATTTTCTCATGTTTTTGCATAGCCCCAAGTACAAAGTCGTTTGTCCCCATATCATGATATTCATCTTCACATCTATCTGCATCTTTACGCAAATTTCTAATTATTTGTTCATGATCAGTCAGAAGGTTGGAAATCATTGTTTTGTCATCAGGGTAATCACCGGGAGATTCCTTTAATCTACCATATTGTAAATATTCAGATAGAGTACCTAAAGATTTTCCATTAAGATCACGAACTCTTTCTGCTACCTCATCTATCATCGCATCTAGTGTTTCATATTGTTCCCTAAAAAGTGCATGTCTTTCACTAAAATCTGGTCCGACAACATTCCAATGATAATTTTTGGTTTTAATGTAAAGAATATTTTCGTCACATAATGTCTTATTAAGAATTTCTATTACTCCCCGACGACCATCCTTTGAAAGTCCTATATCAATACCGATTCTGCTTTCTTTTGCCAATGTCATAGTTTTCTCCATAATTTATCACTGAAATAAGCGTACACAACATGAAATAAAAGGATGATACTATAATAGAATCATATCGGAAATGCTTGTGCTCAAATATTTGTAAATATTTGAAGATATATAGATTGCTCTGACAAGGAGACTCCTTCTTTCTCCTTTTTACTTGATGATGCTCATTATTGATTGTGTTTTTAATGTTAATCCACTATAGATCCATAGGTCCTTTATAGGAAGATTGCAACTCTTTGTTAAAGGGTATTTTCTAATAACGTACGCAGTTTGAATGTCTCATTAGAGAATATAATGAGACTTCAATGTTCAGTTCAATAGCCTTCAACAGAAAAAATCTTAAAGATCCAAGCCGTAGAGTCTAGAATATGTTGGATGATGAGATGAGAGAGGCCCTTGATCAGCTTATTGATCGAACAACAATTTCTTTTCATACTGTCATGTTTTCTATACGAATTGATAAGGCAGAATTTCATATTCAAAATGAATCAGATTATGCAATTGGTTTGGCTCACGGAATGATCTTAACCGGTTTCATATCCGATTTTAAAACTCATTACAAGAGGGAACCTAATCAAGAAGAGATGATAGAAGTAAGCAAGGTTCTTTTCGATAGAACTGATGAACTGAGAGAAGCCATATTTAAGAGTAGATAAGCCGCAAGTGGGTCAACCGAATAGTTGAAGCCGCAAACCAATCATAAACACCACAGACTAACACTTAGAATTCTTATTATCACAATAATTGTGTTAACTATAGTCGCAAATTCTGTCATTATTTTTTCAGATGTAGAAAATAGGCAGTCCACTTCCCTGTGGGTTCTTAACATTACCGCAGCCGCTGCCTCAGGGTTAGGTATACTTGCAATATACAGATATGGACCTCATGGGACCCATGGAAGATCATATTTGTTTTTAACCCTAGGTCTTATATCGTGGTTTGCTGCGGATGCTACAGAATTATATTATTATGTTGTGGAAGGTGAAGAGCAAAAACTTGTCTCTATAAGTGATTTCTTATGGTTGGCCGGATATGGATTCCTATCAGCACATTTGTTTACCGTAATTGGTTCTTTACACAGCTATATCAGGCGCAAAGCTATAGTCATTGTATCGGGTATTTCGATACTATTTGTTGGTTACAATATCCATCTTTTGCTCCCATCATCGGAAGAGTATATTTCGATGGGAGAAGATAAAGACCTTGTTGCTTTTATTATTACTATCACCTACCCCATACTAGACCTGATTTTGATAGTTCCTTCTGGTATAATACTGATAAGCCTAAGGAAAGACGTTCAACATTTTATTCCTTGGGTTCTCGCTTCATTGTCCTTATTGATCAATGCTATAGCAGATGATGGATATGTGCTTGACTATGTAAATGGAAATACACATAGTCTCTGGTTCTGGAACTTGTTTTATGTAACCGATTTCATAATAATGGCAGGTGCTTTATTTTGGTACAATAGATTTCATATCTCGGATGAACTAAGAAAGAAGAAGAAATCGTTTCAACCTACATCCTGAGGAATGACAGGATCACTGACAAGAACAGGAACCATAAAAAACGATATTGTGAAGATAATGTTATGTGGGGATTTGGACTATACTTAATGCGCCTGGCAGATTACCTTGCTGGACGGAGTCATCAGAAGAGGGAGAGAACAAGTAAAACAGATCGACATCTTACTGACACAAAAGAATGTCAAATTTGTGGAAAAGATTTTCTTGAAGATACATTAGATGATCATATAAAAGAGAAACATTCAGATATGCTGTAATCCATGCATTGCTATTTTGTTTTTTTGCCAATTGTGGAAAGTAATTCATAGAAATTGTGTTTCATACATATAACAATAAAAAGAAGGATAGAATTCCATCAATTTTCTAGTTTCAGCTTCCAGAGATTTCAATAACCTTCATAAAAGTCTCCTTGCAAAACCAAGGAGACCCCCTCCCGTGATAGTACATTGTATATTATTAGCAAATTTTGTGAAGCCTCGTATGAAATGTCAACAGTATCACAAGCGGAAGCATCTAAACCGCTACAACAAGAACAAAAAAAGATGCAAGAATGTTTCAAGTGCAAGGCTGCAGGATTTCCAAACCAACTTATAGGGTTTGAAAAAATTGGAGAAAATTCTACAACTGGAAAAGGTATATGGAAACTGAAAGATGAAAATGGTTCAGAGCACATACATAGATACTTACAAGATGTGTCTCCACAACAGCAAGCTAGCACGGCCAATAGACCTATTTTTAGGAGAAGAAGAGTTGTAGATCTAGCTGCGGTGACAGATATTGAAGAAGCAAGAAAACTCTTAGCTCAAGGATGGGATTATCAAACATCATATCCAGCAACGATATCCAATGTACCTCACTACATATTGGTAAGGAAAGAGTAGAATATTACCAGGAAATCCTCTATTCTTTATTTTATATTGGTTATTCTAAGTTCTCTCAGAGGTAGAGCGAATTCCGACTGATTAATGAATTAGGTTTCCTCAGCAAGCACTGAAATCTGCCCCTCGAGTATCGTCAAATTAAGAAGTGCTTGAGTAGTATTGCTCTGTTCTTAGGCCTGGCGAATGTCACTCATGCTGTTTTCGAGTTCTTTTAGCTGCTGAACGGTAATAGTAATTATTCCTAATGGCTCGGACTCTGTCAACGAATTTGTTGTATTTTGAGCTGACACATGAATGACCGTTGACGATCCCATCAAAGTTGTCGCCCCTAATATCAGAAGAGAACCAAATAACAAGGTTGTAGAAAGGCTTCTCTTATTGTAAATCATTATGTCCATTTTGAATGGCTAGCTATATATTAAGAGTTTCAGAGAAGAACAAAGACTAGTGCACATTGGTATCTGATAAAATTGTATATGTCGTTTTAATTCGCGTCTCGATATAATAGGGCAAAGGTCATGATCTAAGATCTTTTGTGGACAAAGCGCATGAGCAAGAAATAGATGCAACAGAGCTTTTCTTCAGCAAACTTGCCGTAGATACTCGAACTATAAGTCATTAGGAAGCATTTTTTTTCGATCTGGATTCAACGGTACCTCTGTTAATAATTATGAGGAATTGAATGATGAAGATAAGGAACTGCAGTGTCCAAAAATAACAATCAAAAATCCCTCGACGAGATCCTTACGGAAGTCTCTAAGGCCATAAATCGTACACTAGAATCAATGTAGCTAGAGGTAGGAAAATTGATTTGGTACAAATTCTAAATCAATCTCTTTATAAGCCAAAAAATGTAGAAAAAGTAAGTGTAAGAATGCTTGCCCAGCTTCACAAACAAATAGGCAATCAAAACGAGAAAATAAAACTCTCGCAAATTCTAAAAAATGCTACTGAAAGACAGTGTTTTGGACGATTTATGAGATTTTCTCAAACTACAAATCTAGGCGAA
>DASTCR010000119.1:0-12336 GCA_035710925.1 Nitrososphaeraceae archaeon
GACCCATAATATAAATTGGAAGGTCTGGATGGTGTCGAAAAGGTTCGGAATAGTAAACAAAGGCGTTGTATACGACAAGAGAGTAGCTCGTGTCATATACGATAGATATTCAAAGACACCGGTTAGTAAGGAATCGATACGAGAATTAGTACATGATAAATATGATATCAATAGGACACAAAATCTATTCGAAAAATTCACCGAAAAATCTATTACCCTACATTGGAGGGAAGTAGAAGAGTTCTCGGCGTTAGCAAAACCAATTTTGGAACACACGACCAAATTTTCAGCTAGCCCTTTGAGTATAGAGAAGGGTGTTATAGAACTAGTAAGGGAAAGACTAGATAAAACAAAACACAAGCTAATCTGTGTGAGATGTGGCAGGTGGGAAAAACTGATCCAGACAAGAGAGGTATCTGATAAGATTTCTTGTCCTCTTTGTCATTCCAGGCTGGTTACGGCCACATCCCGTTTTGACATTGAATTGGACAGAATAATAACAAGAAAACTTTATGGAGGGCAGCTAACCGCAGATGAAGATCACAAGTTTAATCGGGCATGGAAGGTAGCGTCCCTTATAAACAACTTTGGAAAAAAGGCACTCATAGTCTTGGCCGGATACGGAATAGGTGCCGATAGCGCTGCCCGCATACTGCGTAACATAGACGAAGATTCGGAACTGTATAGGGCAATCTATGAAGCAGAAAGGCAGTACGTGATAACCAGAGGATTCTGGAAAGATTAGATTTGTTATAATGACTCGTTTTTAGTAGCGAGATCTGAAAAATAACATAAAGTGCGCATCTTTTTGTGTCATCAGCGTAGGACGCAAGGTTTCGTACAGGATCCTAATGGAAGTTCATGAGGAAAGGCAAGTGGGTCAGATCAATTCATCTTTACTATGCAAGAGTACGGCCTTAAGGTAAGTTCTGGTTTTGCCCCTGCCCTGCTATTGATCGTAGCTCCTACAACCTTTATTCTGTCCCCTATGTTCAATTTCCTGATCTCTGAGCTTTGCTCCCTCCAACCTGTTACTCGGATCTCACCAGTATCATCACCTAGTATGGTATCGGTAAGAGGAATAACTTCTGAGCTTTTAGTAGTCACTTCTGTTTCGTTTGGCATTTGAAGCACTATGGCTTCTATAAGAACGGCGTCCTGAGAAGAGTTAATATCCTTGATTTTAGACTCAAGCAGAGAGGCCCGGGGAAATGAAGAATCATCTTCTACCACTCTAATGTAGGAGTCTTCCGCGGACAATACGACAGAACTCCCGAAGATCCTGCTTGGAATACATTCGACAACCGTATCCTGGGTGATTTCGGATGTCATCAGGCTCCTATCAATGCTCAGCGTGAAGTATTTTCGCGACCTGTCAACAGCCAGACAGTTGACTATTCCTCTCTTAGTTTCTCTTCCGACAGATATTATCCTTAAAGGCATTACTTCTACTTCGACTTGATTTCCGGAGAACTCCATTGAAGTTCCTTCGTCACCGTGCAGCTCAAAATCCGAATTTCCGTACTGGGGGTTTCCCTGTTTAATTCGAACCCCTATCAGTTTCAGTTCTATTCCATCTTCTAATACCTTAGGGATCTTGAGTTCATCTACGTTCCAAATTATAACGCGAACGGATCTACTTTTATCATCATTGCTCAATTGTAACTGAAGAGATTTGGCAGCTTCTCCTCTCGCATTGGTAAACTCGCTGATTCTAGGATTAGAATTCACTCTGCCCGCTACCACAGCAAAATCACGTGGTTCCTTGATATCAGTGACGCTGATCGTTATAGAATCTATCTCGGGAACAGCTGAATTGTTATCGTATACTTTCTCGATGGTACTATTGGAGCCTAGGTTAACGACAGGGCTTCCGTTTAGCGATGATTTAACATATCCTCTCGATATCCTTATTAGATCACCCGGCTTCAGTTCCTTATCATCGGGGAAATCGGCCTGCGAGTCCCACAACTTAACTTTAACTGCGGAATCATTATCGTAGATAGCAATAGTTCTGTTCCTTATTTCCTCATGAGTTTCCTTTTTTACAAACCTACGGGTGGGATAAATATTCATGACTCGTCCTGTAACAGTGATATCTTTAGCACCTATATACAAGTCCTTCAGTGTGGAATCTTTTTTCGGAGTGCCGTCAAATGAAATCCCGAGATCCGCCGCCACAAGAAACAACGCACCTTGGTCAGTAAGATAACCAGCACCCACAGTTCGCTTCTTTTCTTCAATCATATCCTTTACAGTCTCAGCATTTATCTCTGGTTTCTCTTGAAGGATTATCTCTATCATTCTCTTAAAATCTGTTGACATGAAAACTTCCCTCCATGTTTTGTGGCATTACAATCCTAGATTATTATCATGTTTTACTTGCCTATATGCTTTGGCGAAAACGCACAATGGTTAGCTGGGGGATTTAGTGATATATTCCCGTTGTCTTTATAATTCTTAATTGATTTCCTCCCTCATAAGGGCTTACAAACTAGCAAAGGACAAGATATGAACCATGGCACTAGGGTACTTATTAGGAGCCAAAATAATTCAGGATCTATTTACTATTGATTTTAGTTTGACAATTAAATGGGACATGCTGATTGGTTTGATTATGAAGTCTTTTACGTCTATAGATGGCAAGACTTTGTTGAATTCTTCCTTATTGATTTCAAAGGCCGTTATAAAGGCTATCTTCATTGATGGGTTTTTCTCCTTTATTCGACGATATAGCTCAAACCCGTTAATTTTGGGCATTCGAATGTCAGTCAATATTAGATCGTAATAATCCTTCGGGTGATTATCAAACGCTTGAAGGGCTAGTTCGCTGCTACTAAAAGTATCCACTCTAAAAGAATTAGTATCGGCTTCAAGATCTCGCTTAATTATACGCAAAATGTCTTTTTCGTCATCAACAACCATCAACTTTATGGGCCCCGGATATGACGAATTGTTGACCATGATAGTTCCACAATAGTGCAACTACTATTAAACATTGTCAAACTGACCACTAATCAATCGAGGTATAAGACAATGAATGCAATTCAATGAACAATATCAGTCAATGCCTATCAAGACCGTTTTCTACAGCAGGCAACGAAAAGTAAAATGTTGCTCCCGGTTCAAATCGATTGTTTTCAGCCCAGATCTTCCCGCCGTGGGATTCTATAATGCTTTTCGATATAAAAAGTCCCAATCCCGTTCCCCTGTCGGATTTCGTGATAAACTTTGAGAAAAGTTTCGGGAATATCTCGGGATCAATTCCGCTTCCTGAATCCTTTATAGTGGCTATTACTTCGCCATCAGACTCACTGGTTTCTATCGATATCACTCCCTTGTCGGTGAATTTGATGGCATTACTAAGCAGGTTGGCTATTACTTGAGATAATCTGCCTTTATCAGCATTTACGATTATATCCTTAGGTGCGTATTTTATATCTGGAAAACCCGATCCCTCATACTCAAATCTCTTTATATCGGCGAGATTACTTAGTATTATATCCTTAAGATTAAATTTTTCCTTGTTCAGTTTTAAAGATTTGCTCTCAATTCTGGTAACATCTAATATGTCGGATGCAAGTCTGTCTAGTCTCTTTGCATTACGTATTAGCGAAGATACCTGGTCCTTTTCTATTTGTATCCTAGGATCATCGTTATCAAATTGACGCTCAATATATTGTGCATCTCCCAATATTGGCATGATAGGGGTACGCAATTCGTGTGCGGCCACGTTTATGAACTCTTTTTGCATCCTGTCGTGAACCTTCAGTTGCTCATTGGCAGCTTCAAGTAGCCTGTTTGATTCGATTAAGGAATCGTTTGCCCTCTTTAACTCGAGTGTCCTATTCATCACCGAGGTCTTAAGTCTCTTATTCCAAGAAAGAATAATGAATGCAATTCCAATAGCAATAGCCCCGATAATGATGACTACCATTGTACTAAAGTTCTTTTGTTGATCTATTAGGAGCCCAACATCGCTTGTCAGAGTATGAGGCGATCCTATGTATAACGTCCAAAGTTGCTTTCCGTCGATTATTATGGGTCGGTACGAGATAGTGGTAGTCTTGTCACTTATCGAAACATCTTGGGCACCAGCCCTGGGTCCGAGAGAACGCTTCAGAATATCATTGTAAGAGTTTTTGATATTCGAAGGGATTGTGGACTGAAAATCTTTCGATAAGAAGTTTTTGCCAATTAGAGATTCGTTTCTTGCATAGAGAAAAATACCATTCTTGTCCATTAGGCCTACATTGCTTACGAGCTCAGGCGATAGCCTGTCCTGCAAAAATTTTCCTACTCTATTTACGTCTATTGCAGACACAATTACGCCTCTGAAGCTTTCCGTTGCATTGGATGTATTTGTATTTCTTGCTGTATCTACACTTGAAATCAAGATGGGAAATGAAATAAAGATTTTATCGCCACTTGGGGAGCGAATAACGGTGCTGTAATATGGCATCTCTGTGTTTCTCGGGGACAAGTAGTATTCCATTTTGCTCAGGTCCAAATCTCTTTGAAGCTGCAATTCTGAGTCACCGCTGTTGCTCCAAGAAATAACTTTCCCGTTGGAGTCGATCAAATAATAAGCACTAGTTAACTCTCTGGTGCTGTCCTGTGCATGGTTTAATAGAAACTTGACGGTTTGATTATCTGAGTATAACAAAGGGACCGAGTTTGTAAGAGCTTCCAAATTGTTTGTAATTGAGTTAATGCTATGAATTAATATTTGTGATAAGTGATAAGCCTCTATTCTAGCATTTGATCGAACATCTTCAGATGATATTCCTGCAATTTTACTAGCAGTAAAAGATGAATACTGGTAAGATAGAATCGATAGGATTGTTGCAATGATTGCTATGAAAAAGAGTAAACCAATGTTACTTTTAGAAAATAATGAATTTATCACTAATCTAAATACTGTGAGCGTATACTATAGTTAAATATTCTGCCGCAGTTACCACGACAAATGCTTGAGAAGATTTCTTCAGTCGATTGCCGGAGGCCATTCTAGAATGGACAGTATAAATTCTCACAACTCCTTGATTTGGCTTCAGGAAATTCTAAGACCAAAATTATGGCAACATTACTATTGCCTAAAAGAATGACAGGGGTGTACGTTTATGCGTCTTCAGTCTCATCAGGTTCATCAATAACTATTTTTGGGCAGTAAAAAAGAAATCTCAATGAGTCATGTAACTTTCAGACCACAAATGCCTAGATTAACCGTTAGAAGCCTCTGCGTTATTCGGTCCAAGATGCTAGGGGATTGGTTTACTGCCCCGATGCTTGGCAGATAAAACAGACTATTGGTTCAAACCGAAATTTACGCCAAAGCCTAGTTAACCGGCTAGTTGAATTCCTCTTCTAAGGTCTTCTTTTTGTGGCTCATTTGAAATAAACGGTCAGCTTTTGCTAGCGCATCTTGCTTCCTGAGCTTATTAAACATAGATTGTAGAAGTATATAGTTCTCAGGTATCACCATTCCCGTCTGGTCATCCGAATAGGGTATTTTTACTATGTCCTCTTCTACGCGAACAACCTCTTGGTGGATATGCACCATATTGGTGTCTCCATGAGAAAATCCCATCTCCATTGCCTTTTTCCTTACTTGAGCAGTTCCCGATGCCGAGTTCAGAATCGCAATCCCAAATTCTTTCCTGAAAGTTTCTATGATTGAATCCTTGTTCGGCGCCTTCGTTTTGAATCTTATCGACATCTGGTGTAGGTGCATCATTCTTGAAGGCACCTTGTAGGCATCAACATACAGGTTTGCTGTGGGTATGAAGTCCTTAACATCGTCCTGGTGATGAGGATTAACGTCCC
Organism: Nitrososphaeraceae archaeon; assembly: GCA_035710925.1. Lineage (GTDB taxonomy): Archaea > Thermoproteota > Nitrososphaeria > Nitrososphaerales > Nitrososphaeraceae > TH5893. The sequence goes on from DASTCR010000119.1 coordinate 5,827, forward strand.
ACTCAATCGAATCCTTCACTTGCTTGGAATCCTCTAGATCTGCCCATCGCCTTATCAGTGCTACGTCGAACCGTGTAATTTCATCCCCGAACGTTTCGATCAAAGGTTGGATAATTCTTCCCATTCCTGAGACGTTGCAACTCCCTTGAATGACATACCTTCTGCCACTAGCTTTTTCATAGTTGACCCTCGAATTGTGAATCATATCTGCGACTGAATACTTGCCATGTCTGTGTTCGCCGCCTTGAAAAATTGCTGGCTTATTCATAGGATTGTATATTTTCCCTTTGTTAAGAAATCCCCCGCCTTCTTTTGCTGCATCTATAACTATATCACATCCTTCTACGGCTTGCTCTATAGTCCCCATAGGTTTATAGCTTTTTTCTGTAAATTCCTCTATTTTCTCTTTTGGTACATAAATATCCAAACCATTTTGAAGGGCCTCCTGAGTTTTTTCATCAGCAGTATATTTCGCGATACCTAAAAGCTGAATCTCTTTGTCACCCAAAATAGCGCTGGCAAGTCTGCGACCTATGTTGCCGTAACCGTTAATGAAGACTCTAGTCAATATGGATCACAAATGAAGTTAAGTTGGATGTATGTTAGACATTTAATATAGCTTGCGAGTAAATGGTTAAAGAACAGGTGACTTGGCTATCGTTGAAAAGTCAGAAACTAAGATAATTCATCAGGGAATTGTTACTCGTTGTAATTTCTCTTCCGGCGTCCCCTGCACACAAGCGAAGTCAATATACATATACACCCATCTTATTAATTTACAGTTGGCTTCGATGATATCCTACAAGGTTTTTATGCTAATTCCTCTCAAAACCATAGTGATAGAGGGCATTGAGGATTCTAATTATAGATAATTATGATTCGTTTGTCTACAATATCGCCCAGTTATTGGGGAAATTGGATACTCAGGCCATAGTAGTACGGAATGACAAAATAACTTCTGATTCCGTCCAAAAGCTTGATCCGGAAGGTATCATCATATCACCAGGACCCGGACATCCCGCTGACAGAAAATACTTCGGAAATTGTACAGATATTATAGTCAACTTAGGACCAATTACACCTATTTTGGGCATTTGTTTAGGGCATGAGGGGATAGTCAATGCATTCGGGGGCAACATAATAAATGCCAAAAGGGTTAGACACGGAAAGACCAGCCCAATAGAATACGCATCTAGTAAACTATTCGCAGATATAACAAACCCATTTAAGGCTACGCGATATAACTCTCTTGTTGCGGATCCAAAAAATATTCCTCACTGTCTGGAGGTAACCGCTCGGGCACTCGACGACGGTGAAGTGATGGGAGTTAGACATAAGCAATACCAAATAGAAGGGATTCAGTTTCATCCTGAATCAGTTCTAACCGCTAATGGTCCACAGATACTTCAAAATTTTATAAATATGTTAAAAAAATAGCTCCGATGCAAGACTTTCCTCGGATAATACGAAAGCTAGTGTCTAGAAAAGAGCTTTTCGAGGACGAGATAGTTTATGCTTTGAATTTAATACTTGAGGGCAAAGCGTCTCAAGCTTCTACCGCATCCTTTCTAGTAGCCCTTAGCATGAAAGGAGAAACAGCGGACGAACTTAACATAATGATGCGAATCATTAAAGAACATGCAATCAGGATTACTCCAAAAACTAGCGGAACACTGATCGATATTTCCGGTACTGGAGGTGGCCAGGTAAACACGTTTAATATTAGCACTGCTTCTGCAATAATTGCAAGCTCGGCCGGAGCGCGATTAGCTAAGCACGGCAACAGGTCGTCATCAGGTATCTGCGGGAGTGCGGATTTTATGGAACAGGTTGGACTCAACCTAGAATGTCCAATACCTGATATAGTTAAATCCATAGAACAAATCGGGTTTGGCTTTCTTTATGCGCCAAAGTTTCATCCCGCCCTACGAAATGCTGCGTCTGCCAGGAGGGCAATTGGAATAAGAACTATATTCAATATTATCGGTCCGCTTAGCAACCCATGCACCCACTTAAGTGGGCAATTAATAGGCGCTCCTGACGCAAAGATAATTGAAATGTTAGCCCTTGCACTACAACAATCTGACACCGAAAATATAATGTTAGTAAATTCACGGGACGGTCTAGACGAGCTTTCCAATACTTGTGAAAACAATATCACGTGGATAAGGCAGAGAGAAGTAGAACACATTAGTCTCCATCCCAGTGATGTAGGAATAGACCTGGCCAGGCTGGAGAGTTTGGTTGTATATTCTAAGGAAGAAGCAGTAAGGGAGACATTGCAGGTAATATACGGGGAGGCCGATGGACAAAAACAAGATATAGCACTAATAAATGCGTCAGCTGCATTGGTTATCGCAAAGTCGGCCTCAAACTTTCGAGAGGGAATCGACCTTGCTCGTGATGCCATCAGTGACGGTAGAGCTCAGAAAAAACTTTCGGATTACATACGACGTTGTGGCCGAATACAGGTATTAGAAGAAATGGAGAAAAGATTTCTCCGATAACTTGTTTAACTAGGAACTTTGTCGAATATATCTAGAAGTCTCCGGTCTCCAAGAAACGAAAGGGCATCTACCTGATCCATTGCATTGCCCACCTGTCTCAGGCTCTCGTATATCTCAGACTTTATCGTCCCAACACAGATGGTCGAGTGAAAGATCAACCTGGTCGTCCTGTGTATAATCGCAACTTACCTAAATCGGTGTGGGTATTTATGATAATGATGATGAGACCAAGATCTAACAATTATTTTTTAAGTGGTTGCATCATAACTCTAAATCATTGCATTATATGATTTAAAATAGTCAAGAAGTTACTGAGTATTAATGCTTCAAAAAGAGCCATATATTTTTATTCTATGAAATACTTTAGGTTGTGAGCTAGGAAGGTCATATAGTAATAATTGGAGGACAATTCGGTTCCCAATATAATGTCGTTAGGGTGGAACGATCTGGTTCATCTGAAACGCAAGCTTTCAACATCACTAAGGCAAATCACGGGGAACATCATTGATATTGACACAAATAAGCTTCCGAAAGCTAACCACCAGATACACGAAGAAAAAACCTTTCTTAACAGCCTATTAATAAAATCTAGGCAGATTCAGTCAGGCATTCAATTTGAGAATGAGGAATTACTCAGGCTTAGTGGAAAGGTTAGCCAGTCGAAGAATTTCCTAAGTGTAATGCAAAATAGATTGCCTGATGAACGAGAAGATTCACTATTGCAAAGAGCTAAAGTTAACGAATCTCTTATCCATGATGGAAAGTATGATAATACAAGAGAGAAGGATCAGATTCTTTCTGTAATAAGAGACGCCTCCATGAAGCTGGAAGCAATCAAGGCCTTCCGAATAATTAAGGATCAACTTCTACAGCTCGAGATTCAGTCCGAACGCACAAAGAAATCGCTCTTAATGCTAGACGATGAGAGTAAATCTCTACAACAAGAAATCCACAGATGTAAAAAGAAAATTCAAACTTCATATGATAGCAAACACAGAATAATCGAAGAACGTTCACGCTGTCTATCCGAATATAATGAGATATCCTTGCAGTTGAAGAAATTAAACACACAGATGGATACGGCAGCAGATCAAAAAAGGAGGAGGAAAGCACAAATCCCGCCAGATTATGACGAAAGTATATACAAAGTAAAAGAGTCAGCTAGGAAGAAGATGCAAGATGGGGCCAAGTTGACTCTCGAAGAGCTTCGGTTGATCTACGACGAAAATAGTTTCTAGTTTAACTAAAGGAATCATCCTCAAAAAGTAGCATACCGTCATTGTTTTTTAACTTATGCATCACTATCATAAGTTTTCTATCGATTATACTCGAATCCTAGGCACACCATATAAAGCTCGCTGCTCTGCTGTCTACTCGCAAGCGGCTTGGTCAGAAGAACCCTGTTAAAGTGTTTTTCTGTCTCTTTCCTGAATTCTTTTAGTAGCTCTCCTTCAAATACCTTAAGTATGGCGTTCCCGCCTCTAACCAATACTTTTGTGGCAATAATCAAACTCTTTTCACTTAAAGAAATCTGTTTAGCATGATCAACGTTCCAAATTCCGCTGACAGTGGGAGAAACATCCGATAGCAAGGTATTTGCCTTACCGTTGAGAGTTTGTATGAGTAAGTTGATTGTATGAGTATCCTCAATGTCACCTTTCAAAATTGTAACACCTTCTATTGGTGCTACATTTAGGATATCCACTCCGATGACCTTGCCTAGACTTGCCGCTCTCTTGGCTACTTGTAGCCACCCTCCTGGAGCGCAGCCTATGTCTACTACACTGCTCTTCGCTTTTAAAATATGATATGATTTATCAAGTTGAGCTAGCTTATAGGCAGACCTGCTCCTGTATCCTTCTTCCTTTGATAACTTGCGAAAATAGTCCCTCTTAGCATCAGTTAATTTCATCGAAGAAAACAATCAGTCCCGTTTGAACAAATTTCGAAACGCGGCCCTAATTCCATCAAATGGTTTAAAACGTAATAAATATAAGCTTCATCCTTGCGAATTTTGAGGAGCTGAAATATGTGTTTAGCAAGCCATCGTGAAATTATCAATCGAGAACAAAGTATCACTTTCGTCGTTGCCACTTTTGGTTCTTCTTAGTCTTCACGTTATCCTTTGGGATCCTAGCTGGAGGTTGGCCCTTGTTTGATTTATCGGACCGGTGTAACCTTGGATTTGCATAAGGCTGGTTTTCAAGTTTCTGTGTAATCGGTGTCCTCTCCTGGAAGGATAAGGTAATCCAATTTTCGACTAGATTGCAACTATGAGGACTATAGAAACTTTCAATCGAACACATGTGCTCGACAGGGCAACTTAGACAAGGAGCAGATTCGATGCATTCCATACTAATAGGTAGTTTGGCAGGAATAAGCCTATATGTCCACCTTCCATTCTCGAAAAATCTCACTCTCTTAATAAGCGACCGTTTCTCAAGGGAGATGGCAAGTCGAGAGCCGTCCCTGCTATTAAGTTCCAGCTCCTTCCACAACTGTGATTGGACTATGCCTCCTTTTCCTTTATCGGTAATAATTCTAAGACCCCTGCCCGCCAAGTCTTCATTATCAGTCCAATTTCCAGCCAAAGTGTCGACCCTAATATAATTATAAAACAGTTAACTCATAATTATTCGTTATGCAGTGGACCATAAGCCTAGGTCTTGCCAAAGATTTTATCGAAATATTCTGATTGTTCTTTACTCAGGTCGACCGTTTCGCCTTCTTCAATGCTTGCTAGATTCTTAGCCAACCTCTTTTTGTACTCCAGCTGCATTTGGCGAGCAATCTGGATTCTTTGGGCTTGAGGCGACCCCGCGCCGTGCATGGATTCGGTGAGATATCCGACAGCGTTTCTGCCTAGGGTCATGTTTTCAATAAGTCTCAGGATTCTTACTCTGTTCTCAGTTGAGACCCCTTTTCTGCCTTTTAGGTACTTGTCTAACAGAGGACCTGTTTCTGGACTTCTGAAATCCTTTTCTGATGGCATAGTAACCATTAGTCCGCCAGCAATGTCCTGCGCGAGCCTTCCTATTTCGTAGGGAAACCTCGTAACATTGTGCTTACAAACGTTTGCCAGCATATCATCATTTTGATAATTTCCAGCCGTAGTCTTGTGAGCTTGATAAGATGAAGCAATGCCTGCTGCAAATATAGTTTCGTTCAGATGTGTCATCTCGACAAGCTTATCCTTTATATGAGATGCATTATCCACCCCATTATAATCTGCAATTGCCGCTGCTGCCCCAACGAGTACATCTCCCAGACCTGTCTTACATACATAGCTTCTCCTATGGTAGCATGTAAATCGTTCTACAAGCATGGACGCGAATTCAACCTCGCCGTCCATGAAAATATATTCTTTGGGAATGAAGACATTGTCAAAAATTATCATCGCCTCTTGTCCAGAGAATTTCGCATTGCCTGCGTCCAAATCCCCTGCCTCCATGCTTCTTGTATCGCACGACTGGCGGCCGTAAATGTAAGTGATACCTTTAGCATCAGCTGGAACAGCACCGACTAGAGCGTAGTCTTTATCTTCCTGTCTGAGTCGCATAGTTGGCATCACTATAATCCAGTGAGAGTTGATACAACCGGTCTGATGCGCCTTGGCGCCGCTAATATACACTCCGTTTTCGTCCCTCTTTGTAATGTGAACGAAAAGATCAGGGTCGGCCTGTTGAGATGGAGACAAACTCCGATCTCCTTTGACATCAGTCATTGCCCCTCCGATGACAGAATTTTCAGTTTGAACTTCCTTAATGAATTCCACGAGACGTTTATGATAGCCCGTCCTATACTTGCTGTCAATTTCAAAAGTTGTTGAATAAAGGGAGTTTAACGCATCCATTCCCACACAACGTTGAAAACAGGTTCCGGTTATCTGACCAAGTTTTCTCTGCATTCTGTTTTGATTAACCAAGTCTGCGGCACTTTCAGCAATATGAAGAAATCTGTTGACTTTTATTCCAGTAAGAGAGGAATGAGAAGAAGCAATCTC
>DASTCR010000120.1:0-4034 GCA_035710925.1 Nitrososphaeraceae archaeon
AGATTAGGCCTTGCCTCACCTTTGGCTAGGAAACCCAAATCATAAGCATCGTTAGCGGATTTAAACAATGACTCCTTGATAGGATCATACGTGAACTCAAGTCTTGTTATGGATTCTGCTAATACATCTTCTGGAAGTTCCTTTCCTGTTAGCTTTTTGAGTTGTATATTAAACTCCTTTATAGCTTGCTCCTTATTGCTGTTAATCCATTGTGTCTCATTAACATGCGCAGCTATTAGCTTCTTTATTACATCGGGATTATCCTTTAAATATTCAGGTCTTACGATTATGTGTGCTGTAACGAATTTTCCTTCAGGAGGCCAGAGATCTCTTTCATCTACAAATATTCTACCATTAGCTTCTTTTACCAGTCTCGTGGCCCAAGGTTCTGGTACCCATGCCCCATCAATATCCTTTTTTAAGAATAGCGTCAATATGTCTGCATTAGCCACTGGAGTCACGGTTACATTTCCTCCATCTTCAGTTGTCTTAAATCCGTTATCCCGCAAGTATTTTCTTAAAGCCACATCCTGCGTGTTGCCAAGCTGAGGAGAAGCAAATTTTTTTCCTCCTAGATCCTTTGCAGAAGTTATTCCAGCATCATTTCTTACTACAAATGATGCCCCTGCACTTGTAGCACCTGCAATCACCCTTACATCCTTTCCATCTGATACAACATACCCATTTATCGCTGGATTTGGACCGATGTATGATACATCTATTCTATTTGCAAGTAATGATTCAATAGCCGATGGTCCTGCATTAAATTGAAATATTTCAACTTTTACATTATTTCCTAAAGTCTGTTGGAAGTCTCCTTTCCCTAAGCCAATTACTGCCTGTGCATGATTTATGTTTGGAAAATATCCTATCCTTAATGTTTTTACCTCTTGGCCATATGCATGCAATGAATTAGTTGCCGTAAGTGGTACTGACAATAACACCACCACTGCTGCCGCTAGTAAAGCAATATCTGTGGTTATTTTTCGCTGTTTTATTACTTTTATCGCTCCTTTCATAGTACGGGTATTATCTAGATAGAAGCTGAATATTACCGCTGGTAAACATGCAATATGTGTAAATTAGGCGCAGATGTTGTAAAAGACAATTAGTTTACGGGATCAAGGGACTTACTCTTAGGTTTATACATCTCAGAAGCTCATTGTGACCTCAATGCCTCAATTGGTGTTATTCTCGAAGCTCTCCATGCTGGCAACAGGCCTGCAACAACACTCAGCACGACAGAAATCACCCACACCATAGCCAGGTCCATTGGAAGATACACGGGATCAAGGGGCGGTCCTTCTCCGGGTCCTAGTCGGGTGAGAACAAATCCTCCACCCATTCCAGCAAGGAGCCCTATTGTAGCACCAATGCTTCCTATTATCAAAGCTTCCATGATAAAAAAGAGCATAATGTGAATATTCTGAGCACCCAATGCCTTGAGTGTTCCAATTTCCCTGGTTCTCTCGATAACAGAAGTGTATAGTGTGGTAATAATTCCTACAGCACCCACAATTAGCGATATTACGGCGATACTCAAAAGAAATGCATTTATGCCACCAGTGAATTCTTTGACAGTCTCGAGTATAGCTTCTACAGTCGTAATTCCAATATCGTTCCCATAGAGATTTCTGATTTCTTGTTCTACCGCATCTACGTAATCACTTGATGCAGCAGCCACAAATAATGCATCATACTTTCCTGATTTTTGAAGTAATGTATTACCTGCATCAAGGTTAATAACTACCGCATCGTCAATAGTTGGATTTCCAGTAGACTTCATGATTCCAGATACTACAAAGTTTTTTGATTCATCTTCTTGCTTGCCTGTGTTGGTATCCACAAAAGAATATTCTAACGTCACACTTTGGCCTAAAAATATGAACGGGGTCTCTTCGCCTGGAGGATGAGCTATATCCTCAGCTACAAGAATACTAGAGGGACTATTTGGTCTTACTGCAGATCCTTCAATTAACTCTAATGTAGGAGATATTACAAGTAATTTTTGTGGATCAATAGATAGTACCGCGGTGTTCTCAGACTCACCCTGGGATTCGATTGTGACATCTCCCTGATATGATGGTATAACTTCGGTGACAAAAGGCAATGATTTAATTCTGCTAAGAACAGCTTGATTTAATGTAATTTTTGGTGAAGGCTGAGTCGTTCCCCCTACGGGCGATCCACCTTCGTTGTCTTGTTGTGCGCTGCTTACAAAAATTATATTTGGTGCCAGATTGTTGAACTGGTTATTAAAGAACTCGGTGAATCCAGCTCCAAAACCATTGACTGCTACCAGTAAGCTACTACCTGCCATCACCATAAGAATTGTAAGTATAGATCTAACTTTTCTTTCTCTTAATGCATCAAATGAGAGAACAAAAATTTCCCTTGGATCCAAATTATTTACTCCTTCTTTCTCCTCACATTAATACGGTATATTGATTTAATGCCTATTAAATAAACCGATAAGATAATTTAATAGATTCCCACAAAATTGCGTGCCAAAAACTGTGCTTTATTACATAAACAGTACTTAAAAAATATGCGGAAGACAATGTAGAAGTAACTCTTTGTGTCATAATTCAAACCTGTATTTGTGACTTAGGATAAATAGGGAAAAGAGCTAGCTACCTAGCCAGGTCATTTATCTTTTTTACAATTAGACTTTCTTTTTCAGTGCATATATTTTAGTACGATTCTGGACTTTTAAGCTTTATACGATAATGGAGAGAAGGTGTTTTAAATGCAGTCATTTATTTGTAGATAACGAAGTAGAATATCACTATAAGAGCAAGTCGTATTGCAACGACTGTTACAAGCTAATTAATTCAGGTGATCGTGAAAACAAAAACAAGACCATTTCGTCTAAGATGAGCAAGTTCGGCAAAGGATTTACGATCCCAAACGATAAATAACCATAGACTGTTCTTCGGGAGAGAAAAAGTGCTTAGAGATAATGCCGCAGGAAGAACCAACATGGTATCAAGAATACCAGAGTTGGTCTAAGGCAATCCTGCGACTTGTGAGACCTTTGCCTTGCAAATATTAACGCTAGAAAATACTAAAGAATTGTAAGGCAATATTCCCTAACTTATTTCAGCCACCGACTTCTAAAGGTCATGTCGTACTATGAGGTACGTTATTAATTCCGGATTCCTTTCTCTTTCTCTCTTGTTTCTCCAATCTGATTGTCTGTTCTGAGATCATACCAATCACATACGTACCTGGCTATAGTAGGATCATGAATCGTTGTATTTACAAACTCTTTAAACCGATTTGGTGTTAATACTGAAGATGTCATTGCTTCACATACCTCTACAGAAAACTGATGACGATACGCATGTTCCGGCATTGTAAGAGAATCTGCGATAATCTCACCTAAAATACTCAAACTATAAACACCTTTTTGCTTTCGAACTATTCGAACATTTTTTAAATCCTTGAGATTACTATAGAAGACCTTTCTTGATAGGTTTAACGCTTTTGCAATCTGCAGGCTTGCGGCTGTCTTGTTAATAGTAAGGTATCGAAATATCTGAAATGCCTGTTCCCCTGAGATTGCCTTTAGAGCCTCCTGTAATGAGATTTCTCTTCTTTGTTGTTGGCTATTTTTCTGTTTATCTACCACCATTATATCGTCCTCATTTTCTCCTAATAAACTCAAGGCGAGCGTGAATAGACCATCTCAATTTATGATAAATCAAATTTATAACATGACGGGGGCTGCGTATTCTTACTTACAGATTTGTTTGTCAAGATTGTCTGTAAGTATGCGCCAAGCGCCGTCTGACCTTTGATGTAGCCGGTTTTCCACCAGGTCCAGCACGCTGAACGACTATTAGTATTCAAGAAGGCAAGATTATTCCGCTGCTCACATTTGATCCGATCTAAAGCTTCTAGCAACTTACTATATATTAGTAGCTCCAGAAGAATAACATGGATACCTTCGAATGTATAGCAACCAAGCTTGAAGTAAGAGAATTCAGTCAGCAGGATATTCCAACAGAGATGAGATCAAGGATCCTTGA
>DASTCR010000121.1:0-3778 GCA_035710925.1 Nitrososphaeraceae archaeon
GCGGCCATACTCTCTTTTATTAGTTTTCTTAATTTTGCCACCGAAATGATCTACTATCAACTGATGTCCGTAACAAATCCCTAGAATTGGGATTCCGGCTTCAAATATTTTGTTGTCTGGTCGAGGCGACTCATTTGAATATATGCTTGCGGGACCACCGGAGAAGATTATTCCTTTTGGATTAATGGCCCTGAGCTCCGAAAGTGGGATATTGTATGGTAGAATTTCGCAGAATATGTTTATTTCACGGAGGCGTCTGCAAATTAGGTGACTATATTGAGATCCGAAATCTAACACCACTATCTTATCCATTCTGTCAAAATCATGCTCTGTTGTTGCTTTTCTCGATCATCCTCGTAAAAACCCACGTGGAGGTATTAAATATCTCGTTCAGGCGTTCTTTGTCTCTGTAATTATTTATTATTATTCTCTTTATTATGCCATTTTCGTCTTCGTCGACATTATAGTTTATTGAAGCTGATTCATCTATTTGATTCTGAGATATCTTCTCTGCATCTTTTATTTTCATTCCTTCTAATATCCTATTCAAAAAAAACGATCTAAAAGGCGGGGTGTTGACATTAAGAGCGATTCCTTTTGCAGGGATGAGTTCAAGAGAGTCGCGGGATATTTCAGCATTTGCCATTAGGAAATCATCCTTGAGACGTTTGAGTGGTTTGACTTGCCTGTATTCGTCGCTGTCCTTGCTCGAATTTGATAACTTATGTTCCTGCGTTTCTGGTGAAGCTGTAGTTTCTCTGACAGGAGAGGAGGAGGAGGAGGAGGAGGATGTATTGCTATCTGCAACACCAACGCTTTGATTCCCTGAAGTATGTGACATCATTTGAGGACTGACGGTAGGCTTTTGAGACATCTGTGATGTAAATCCAGCTGCGGAAGAAGACGATGCTCGGGACGTAGTGGTGGTGATGCTGGAGGCGGGCTTAAAGCTACTCTGTTTCAATAGACTATCAATAAGGTCAAGGATAGTATTCAACCTATCAACTTGTTCTTGTTTATTCGATATCTGTTTCATAAGCCACTCTCGCGCTTCAGCAGCGTGTTTAATGTCGTCTTCAGAAAAGCTGGACATCTCGCGTCTTATTTGGCACAAAAGGTATATAGTTTTTTCAGAAAGACAATTTACCATATTTTCGTTGGAGAGCACTAATTTTTGAAGACCTTCCCGTTATGAACCATTAACCAATTTGATTGAATAAGCAGTGACTACACCAGATTTGAAATGGAAACCCCGGCTAGATGGATATAAAGTATGGTACAGTAATGACAAAATACTGGATTTTTGTATGTCTCATACCCCTCTCCCCAACAGGTATCCAACCGTTATAAGGAAAACAGTCCATATAAGTTGGAATGGCCAATAAGGTCTCTGAAATACAGTATAATAATAAAATGAAAAGACAGGAGTCAGGAGGTCAGCCCGACATCTTAGAGTATGGCGATATTTATTTTTTCTATAGACCTAAGGTGGGTTCCCAGGAAGTTAAGAGTATAGATGATGTCAGGCGATTTTTTATGGTTACGGCACCAGAAGAAACAACAACCACTACCAACAGGAGCGACGAGAAAGAGAAAACTCATAGTAAATATTACCGGCTTTTCGTAATAGGTAAAAAATCATTACCTGAGATCAGAAAGAGCGAAGCACGTAGTTCAGAAAGGTTTTGGGCCAGGGTTGGAGGAATATTCGAAAGGCCAGAAGACCTTACAAAAGAACTATTATCTGATGAATTTAGAAAAGGAGATTTGGCAAGACCGGTAGGAGAGGGGAAATATGCTATAGTAAAGCATCAAGATCATTCAGAGCTTGCCTACATTCTTGAACTTCCAGCGGAACCCGGAGAAGCACAAAGGGAGTTGGGGATCGAAAAGGAGGCTAGTTACATAGTTACAGTCATTAATCCTATCAAACCCGTTCCAGAAGGTTATCCCAGTGCGGACCAATCTCCACAATACCCTGAATCTGTACAACAGGAATTTAATGAAAATGAAGATTTCGTCCCGCTCACTAGAAACTTGGAACTAATCAACTATCAAAATGCTCAAATTATACTCATCGGTGCCAGGGAGGGAAAGGATGTGATTAAAAAAGAAATAGGAATAGATATAGCAGAAGAACATGAAACGGATAAGTCACCAGATATTTTCTCAAAGCTCAAAGTGCGGAAGGAACAAATTCCAGTCAGACCTCTAATGGAGGGAAGATTGGAGTAAATAAAAAGATAAAAAGATAAAAAGCAAATAAAAGAAAAAAATAAGAAATAAAAAATAAAAATAGGAAAGAGCAATTCCTATTTAATAATCCTTCTCCTTTTTCCAAGGCAATTTGGATAGCTTTTGTTTTGTTAACGGATAGATCGCGTCTTTTGATAATAAAAATAAATGGTTTAAAAATAAATGATCTTTCCTAGAAATGACCAGTGGACATTTGTTTAGCTACGTGTACTGGGATAACAGCGCTCTGCCACCTGGTTTCATATCTCTCTGTTTCTTTATCTTTCTTACTGCTTCTTCGAAATGATTTATGGATACGAGGGCCTCTGATGCATGCTTCGTCGCTTCTTCTGGAGTAGGGAATCGTTCGAGGTATTCATGCAAAACAAGTGAGATTGCGGTATTGGCCACAGCTGATACATCCGCGCCACTGAAACCGTCTGTCAAATCTGCTATCCTTTTCAAATCCACATCATGGCTAATGGGCTTATCTTTGGTATTGATCTCAAGTATTTTTTGCCTTGTCTTAGTGTCAGGGTTTGGCACGTAAATAACTTTATCAAATCTGCCTGGCCGCAATAAGGCCATATCAATGATGTCAACCCTGTTAGTTGCGGCTATTACAACTACACCGTGCATTTCTTGTATGCCATCCATTTCCGTAAGGAGCTGAGAAACAACTCGTTCAGTACTGCTATGTCCACCGCCACCTTCCATACCTCCTCCTCTGACGGGAGCTATAGAATCAATTTCATCAAAGAAAATAACACAAGGAGATGCCTGTCTTGCCCTTCTGAATATTTCTCTTATACCTCGTTCTGATTCGCCTATCCATTTTGATATAAGTTCTGGTCCCTTTACGCTTATGAAATTGGCTTCAGACTCTGTTGCTATTGCTTTTGCAAGCAGTGTTTTCCCAGTGCCTGATGGGCCGTGTAACAGGATACCTTTTGGTATGGCATGTCCCAACTGTCTATACATTTCTGGAAAACGCATAGGCCATTCTACAGCTTCTTGCAGTTCGCGCTTGATATCATCTAGACCACCTATTTCACTCCATGGAACATCTGGCGGCTCCAGATAGACTTCTCTCATAGCAGAAGGAGTTACTTCTTTTACTGCATTCTCAAAGTCGCTCATAGTTATAATTAGTTTTTCTAATGTTTCAGGAGGGATTTTCTCGTCCTCCAAGTTAAGTTCAGGTAGTAATCTTCTTAGGCACTTCATTGCAGCTTCTTTACACAAATATTCAAGATCAGCACCTACAAAACCATGGGTTACTGCAGCGATTTTATCCTGATCTACGTCGGTATCCAATGGCATGTTACGTGTATGTATTTGTAATATCTCTAATCTACCTCGCTTATCAGGAACTTTAATCTCTATTTCTCTGTCAAATCTACCAGGGCGCCTTAGTGCAGGATCAATTGCATTTGGTCTATTAGTTGCAGCAATTACAATTACCTTGCCTCTTGCTTCTAAACCATCCATCAGTGACAATAATTGTGAAACTACCCTTCTTTCTACTTCGCCTGTTACTTCC
>DASTCR010000122.1:0-11667 GCA_035710925.1 Nitrososphaeraceae archaeon
AGAAGAGATAAGCCAAAAATATTGCAATATGACTGCGGAGGACTGCAAGGGATATTTCGATGGCGGGATAGAAAGGCAATACAGGAAGATAACAATTTGGAGTCAAGGAATTGATAGCCTATGGTTTAACGCAATCATAGCTAGAATCAAGGAGCTAGCAGAGGTTAATTCTGTTCCGATTGTGTCAGGAGGTATAATGTATGCCATTTAAATTGACTTCCTGGGAAGTCGAACTGAACTCAGTTTGGTGGTCATTTTTGACATAGAATGGAAATCAAAAGGTAAGCAGTCTGCCAGAAAGAGAACTCCAATTTGTGTTATTCTATACGCTCCCTATTTTGGTACAACAAAAGGAAGTCAATAACAACAGCGCAAGCATCGTACAAAGTTCTGGAGGGAATTTTAGGGACCCTGCGCGTATTAGCTCTACCCCATTGACCATGAGAACCTAAGGACTGAAGTGCAGTACGTATCAATAATTGAGAAGTCTATAAAATAATTGTACTATGTTTTTATATTCCGGTATGGCAACGCTAGAGTAATTTTGTTGCCTAGAAACTTCACCCAGACTCTCAAAAGCGTTCAAATAGCATTAAGAGCTTAGAATGCATTCTATGGCAAGTAAAACCGAGAATATAGTTCATGTCACAACAAAGACGTGGGAAAATGACGTTCTCAGATCAGAAAAACCAGTGCTGGTAGATTTTTGGGCCGAATGGTGTGGGCCATGCAGGATGGTTGGTCCGGCTCTCGAGCAATTGTCTAAGACGATGAATGGGAAGATAAAGGTGGCAAAATTAAACGTCGATGAAAATCAGGAAATAGCCATGAAATATGGGATACAATCAATACCCTCACTTTTGTTATACAAAGAAGGCAAAGAGATAGGAAGGACCATCGGGGCCGCATCAAAGGAGACGTATCAACGTTTTGTTGATCAAACATTATCTGATTCAAGTTAAGGTATTCTAAAACTGAAACCAACCTCTATTCTTCGTGATCGAGCGAATTAAAGCATCAACTCGCCTTCTGCCAAAGCATTATATTTAATCACTTTAAACGATAGCAGATATTGGGAAAAAAAGAACTCGCTGCACTTTTTTCGTCTGATCCGGATCGGTACTACAGGGTTCCTTTATTCGATCGGATGGGTTTCAGCCGGCAGGGATGCAGTAAATGTGGCAAGTTCTTCTGGTCCAAAGTCTATAAGGATTCGTGTCCAGATCACGAGTACTATGGTTTTATTGGAAGTCCTCCAACCAATAGGCGCCTTGACTATGTGAATACATGGAAAGAAATATCGGCTTATTTTCGTGGTAACAATCATTCTATTATAAGTCGATATCCTGTTGTTTGTAGATGGCGTGACGACCTCTATTTTACTATAGCTTCAATTGTTGACTTTCAGCGAATAATAGGTGGAAAGGTGGTTTTTGAACTTCCTGCCAACCCATTAGTTGTCCCGCAGATGTGCCTGCGTTTCAACGATGTTGAAAACGTCGGCGTGAGCGGCAGACATTATACCTCCTTCTGCATGATTGGACAGACATCAAGCGCCGACGCTCCTGGCGGATATTGGAAAGATAAATGCATTGAACTAAATTATGGTATGCTTACTACGGTTCTGGGGATAAGACCAGACGAGATTACTTTTGTCGAAGATGTCTGGATAGGGGCCGGCGCGTTTGGTAACTCTTTAGAATATTTCGTCCGCGGACTTGAGCTTGGCAATGCAGTTTTCACCGAGTTCGAGGGAGATGAAAACAATTTCAGCATTATGAAAAACAAAATCATTGATATGGGGGCGGGTCTCGAGAGGCTTTCTTGGATTACCGCGGGAACACCCACTAGCTATGAGTGCTCTTTTGGCCCTGTTGTAAACAAACTCATCGAGCTCACCGGAATGCCTGAAAATCCTGAAACCCTTAGCCAATACTACCAGACTATGTCAGGAATGATAAGTGAGGATAACCTAGAATCTAATTCCTACATCGGTGCGAGCAATGTAAATGCGTTCCGACCAATTATAGCCAAAAAATTGGGTATTGAAGAGACAGTCCTTACTCGAATAATTTCTCCGTATGAGGCTATCTACACCGTCGCTGATCATACTCGTACTCTTCTTTTTGCTATAGCAGATGGCTCTTTGCCCTCCAATGTGGGAGGAGGATACAATTTGCGCATCATACTACGAAGAGCGCTTTCTATTCTCGAAAGAGCAGGATGGAAGAACATAAAACTTGAGGACATAACTGATTCTCATATAGATTATTTGAGACTAATCTACCCAGAACTCGAAGAACACAGGGAGGACGTAAAAACTATACTTAGGATTGAGTCCCAGAGGTACCTAGGAGCGAGAGAAAGAACGAATGCGCTGGCAGCAAACATCAAGAAGCTCAATAAGAAATTGTCAATAGATGATCTTATCAGGATGTACGAATCCGATGGTGTCACCCCTGAATATCTTTTGGAGGCAGGGGCCATTCAAAATATACCTGCAAGCTTCTACAGCAAACTGGCGACACTTCACGGTAAACAGGTACCTGCTCATGAGGAAACGCCTCTTATTGGTACAGAGGGTCTTGCATCCACCCGGCTGCTATATTATGAGGATGAATCCACACACGAGTTCGAGGCAACTGTCATCAAGGTAATAGACAGAATTTATGTTGTTCTGGACCAAACTGCATTTTACCCAAGGGGTGGTGGTCAGGAACCAGATAAGGGACAACTAGATTCCTTTGACGTCGTAGAGGTTTTCAAACACGGAAATGTGGTTATACACAAATTGCGAGATGCATTAGGAGAGACTGATCTTTCAGAAGGAAAAGTTGTCCGCGGTAATGTCGATGCTCTACGACGAAACTCAATTACAAAGCATCACACAGCCACGCATATACTCAACAGCGCTGCGAGATACAATCTCGGCCCGTGGGTGTGGCAAAATTCAGCGTTCAAAGAACAGGATTACGGAAGACTCGACATCACACACCACTCGGCCCTGACCAGGGAAGAGATAAAAGGGATTGAACGGAGTGCAAACAGCATAATCACAGGAAACTTGCCTGTCTCGATAAATATCTACGGCCGGGGAGAGGCTGAGCAAAAATACACATTCAGAATATATCAGGGTGGAGTTTCACCTACTAGCAACGTTAGAATTGTAAATATCGAGGGATGGGACGTAGAAGCATGCGGTGGGACCCATGTTAAGAAAACTGGTGAACTGGGGCTTATAAAAATCACAAAATCAGAGCGCATCCAAGATGGTGTAGTGAGACTAGAATTCGTGGCTGCAGAATCAGCACTAAACTATTTACAAGAACTTGAAAACAGCTTGAATATTATCACGCAATCTTTGAGCTCCAATAAGGACAGGGTAGTGGAGTCATTCCTAAAAAGTATTGAGGACACAAATTCGTCCAAGAAAAAGATAAGAGCAATTCTCAAAAGAGTCGCTCCTGTACTGGCAAGATCTGCGTGCTCAGAGGCCAAAACGCTGCCCGGCAACGCTCTTAAGATTTACAGCACAGACGATCAACAGCTAGACGATGAATTCCATATTTCTGTGGGTCAAAAATCGGTTGAAATGGACAGTTCCCTTATCTATGTCGCAGTAATCGTAAATGATTTAGGAATTAGAGTAATAGTTTTTGTTGGCAAAGATGTGACTAGAATAATCAAAGCTGGTGTCATTGCAAAGGAGATTTCTACACAGCTAGGCGGATCTGGCGGAGGAGGCGACCAATTCGGTCAGGGAGGGGGTAAAATTGAACACAGAGGAAAAATTAAGGATACCATAAGTTCAGCAATAGAATTAATTTCTAAATATGCGGAGAAGTGATCATTGCGCTGGGATATCTAACAAGCAGAAAAGGTGATACGATTTATCAGGAAAGACCTGTAACACCCGATTTGGTCTCCATTGGTGAGAAATGGCGTTTGAAGTGGACGGAGCTTGGTCTCTTTAATTCGGATCCTGACTTAGGCAGGAAAAAATATTTTATTACCGTAGCATACCCTTATCCAAATTCCCCTCAACATGTGGGACACGGAAGGACTTATACACTGACCGACGTTCACGCCCGCTACTTGAGGATGAAGGGGTACAATGTTCTATTTCCCATGGGCTTCCATTACACTGGCACGCCAATTTTGGCCATGTCTAAAAGAGTTGCAGCCGGTGACGAAGAATTAATTGAGACCTTTGCTAAGGTGCACCACGTATCAATCAAAGACATAGCAGGCTTTGTTGAGCCTTTAGAAATTGCTCGCTTTTTCCATAACGAGATTAAACAAGGCATGGTGGAAATGGGATACTCCATAGATTGGAGGAGAGAGTTTACTACCATAGACAAAGCTTACTCCAAATTTGTCTCGTGGCAATTTAGACTGCTTCGCAAAAAAGGTCTAATTATCAGGGGCTCATATCCGGTTGCTTGGTGTCTAAATGATCAGAATGCCGTAAGTCAGCACGATACGATAGGTGATGTTGAACCAGACTTCAATGAGTATTTGTTGATCAAATTTGAATTAGAGGGACATTCTTGGAAAATTCCAACTGCGACCTTGCGCCCAGAAACGATCTATGGTGTTACCAATCTGTGGATACGTCCCGAGTCGAGGTACGTCGAAATACAAGTCAAGAACCCCCAATATGCAAATGGTAAGGAAGAATGGTTAGTTAGCGAGCCGGCGGTCCAAAAGCTGAAGTACCTCAATTACGAAATAGATATTAAATCAACACTAATAGGAAAGGATTTAGTTGGTAAACGGGTCATCGATCCAGTCAGACACTCCTCGATCCCAATATACCCAGCCTCATTTATTGACCCTAATAACGGAACGGGGATAGTAATGTCTGTCCCCGCCCACGCTCCGTATGACTACCAGGCTTTAGAGGATTTACGGCAAGATAATATGAGGCAGCGCGATTTCGGAATTTCTGATATTAACAGCCTGAAGCCAATAACAATTATCGAAACAGGCGACCACTCAGAAGTAAAGGATAAATTTGAGAATCAATCAGCAGTAGCTCCTACGCCCGATGCCGCTTTGTCTCCTGCATCCGAGATATTAAAAAAATTCCGAATACGAAATCAAACTGACCCAAGGTTGGATGACGCAACTAATGAACTGTATTCGCAGGAATATTACAAAGGCAGAATGATGCAAAACACAGGGAAACTTGAGGGTACATCGGTTTCTGAAGCAAAGGACGTAGTAAGAAGAGATTTAATTGCTTGCTCTTCGGCAGAGTTGATGTTTGAGCTGGTAGACAGCTCAGTTAGGTGTAGATGCGGATCAGGATGTGTCGTTAAGATATTGAAAGATCAGTGGTTTCTGGATTACAGAAACGACCAATGGAAGAAGCTTGCCCACCAATGTATGAATGAGATGGATATCATTCCGGAAGAAATACGTCAAGAATTCAACTATGTTATCGACTGGCTCAAGGAGAGGGCCTGCGCAAGGAAATCCGGACTGGGGACCAAAATTCCTTGGGACCAAAATTGGCTGATCGAAAGTCTTTCAGACTCTGTCATATACATGGCATATTACATAATTGCAAAGTATATCAATAATGACTCTATTTCCGATCTGCACGACAATTACGATAACCTGAAGGATTCATTTTTTGACTATGTATTATTAGGGAGAGGGAATTCTGACCAAGTAGCTCAAGCATGTAACTTGGATACCCAAGTGCTGGAGCAGATACGTAACGAGTTCCAATATTTTTACCCATTAGATTCAAGGCATTCTGGTAGGGACCTTGTCCCAAACCATCTCTCGTTCTTTATTTTCAATCACGTAGCGATATTTGAGAAGGTATACTGGCCTCGACAGATAGTAGTTAACGGCTCCGTGTTAATGGACGGAAAAAAGATGTCAAAATCGCTTGGAAATATCATTCCCCTTCGAGAAGCTATCAAGGAGTATGGAGCTGACTCTATTCGCCTGGCTATGTTAAGTTCCTCAGAACTTTTACAGGACGCTGACTTTTCATTTGACGCTGTAAAAGGCATTCGCTCCAGACTTTTTGAAATCTACAATATAGCTGTAGAACAGCTTGATTATGACAATCTACATCAGAGAGCGACGGTGTTAAAGAAGATCGAACTTGAAGACAGGTGGCTGGTTAGCAGATTGCAGCGAGTTATAAGCAGCACTACGGTTTTGATGGATAAGTTAAGAGTAAGAGAATCCCTGTCCAATATTCTTTATTTACTCGACCAGGATTTGGCCTGGTATAGGCGCAGAACAAGGTCAAAAGAGCGAGAAAATTCCATCGATGCAGGTTTTATTATGGCAGAGTTCATTGGAACGAGGGTTAGAATGCTTGCACCTTTTGCTCCTTTCGTGTGTGAAGAGATTTGGGAAAAAATACACAAATTCTTTGACTCTCCACATTCTTCGTCGAACTCTATTCTATATTCTGGCTGGCCAGTAGCAAATCCAGAAGTGGAAGATCTGACCGCAGAGGAATCAGAGGAAATGGTTCAGAATGTATTATTCGATATCCAGAATATAATAAAGGTCACAAAACTTGTTCCAACCAAAATACACATTTACGTCTCTGCGAAATGGAAACGAAAATTGTATCAAAAAATCCTTGAAATAATACTTGCTGAAAAAAAGGCAAAGTTCGGGGAAATAATGAAAGTCCTTAGCAAGGATCCAGAATTATCAACAACATTAAAGAAAAATGTAAGCTTGATTCAGAAAATCACCGAAGACATAATTTCGATTTCAATGGAAGTCAGACAGAGAAGACTACAGCTAGGAGAATCCTTTAAGGAATTGGACGCTATTAAGGATGCGGAAAAATTGATATCGTTGGAGAGTTCTGCTCGCACAGCTGAGGTACTGGTGTACCAAGAGGAAGACCAAAGCATCAGGACTGAAGAGGAAACTGGTAACGAGAATATTGGCTTCTATTTTCCTCAAGGGAAGAGCAGACCACACTCAAAAGCAGGACATTCCAGACCATTTAAGCCTGCAATCTATATAGAATAACATTCACTTGGCAAATTACTTGGGACTTCGGTAGTCTTTTTTGTTTTGCCGACTGCGTTTAATGGAGGTTATGATATATATCAGAAAACCAGCGACTGCTATAATTAGCCCATAAAATGAAAGTCCTCCCCTTCCTAAATAGCTTCCTAGGCCTACGATTAGAGCTCCCAACAGAAGGAGCACGAGCCCAGAACGAGCAGCTGCCGGTATGTTGACTTTTTTTGAGGAAGGTGATGCAACCATGATACAGTCTAGTCTAGTGAATCTAGTCACATTGCTTCTTATTATCTTTCTTCAAGTCAATATTTTTATTGAGAGATGCTCATAACAGATTATCGATGAAAATCGCGGTTGTCGGCATTGGTGTCGCGGGAGCATATCTCATGAACCGCCTAAACGAAGATCACGACAATAGCGTGGTAGGTTTTGAGAGAATGTTAGAATCCCAACACGATGCCGTCTGCGCATGGGCAACTTGCAAAAATGTGATGCTTGAATTTACGAAGAAATGTGGTTTAAATTTCGAGGATTATGTGATGCATAGTGGAAAGTACATGAAAGTAAATCTTGACAGAACTGACAAAAATGAGCGATCGGATAATTTTATTGATATAAGACTAAAGGGGATGGTCATATACAATAAAATAAAACTCATCCAAGATATGATAAGAGGGACCAAGGTTGAGTTCGGCAAAGTACCGAGAAAAGAAAACCTTGAGACGGATTTTGATGTTGTCGTTGACTCAACGGGATTCCACCGTAATTACCTCCCAAAACCGCAGGAAGAATTCTGGATTCCGTGCATTCAATACAAGGTAAAATATGACGCAGACAAGATACCATTTAGCGATTTCTATCTGAAGGCCTTCCCGGCAATGGCTGGCTACTTCTGGTACTTCCCATTGGAGAATGGTTACGCGCACATAGGAGCAGGTGACTTTGAGCGTAAACAGAATAATAGGTTTGTCGATGAGTTTTTGAGTCGTCACAAATGCCAGATAATAAAAAAAGTGGGAAGACCTGTACGGATAAGCCCGCCTAAAAATTGCGAACCCTTTACGGACGGGAGTAAAGTTATCGGCGTGGGAGAATCCATTGGCACGGTTTATCCTCTACTCGGAGAAGGAATAATTCCTGCAACTTGGTGTGCCGACATATTGGTTCGGAATTTGAATGACAAAGAAAAATATAGAAAAGAAGTATTGAAAAAGTTCGAGATTTACTCCACAGTGTTTAATTTCATTCGGTCGAAAATAGACCATAGATTCAACTTGCTTAGAAGTCCATATCGCTTGCTTAAGATCTATAATCATATGAAAAGAGAAGAGAATCGTTATGGGATGGAAGTCAGAATTTCAGATATGATTAAGGTTTCGAAAATTTGATAGGCACTGTAGTTAGAGCCCATCATTATCATTCATATAGCTATTAGGGGTCCATTACTCAGATATCGCATCTACCATTCAAAATAATTATAAGATAGGTTCGGAAAGTGATGTTGATGAGCAAGGAAACAAATCGCCCACAGAGTGGTGCTGTTGAACAGAGGATTAATGAATTGGTTCAACAATCCAGGATACTTGAAGCATATATGAACGATATAGTTGCTAAAGAATCCACTGCCATGAGATTAATTGAAGAGGCACGGCTTGCATCCTCTGCGATGAACAATTTAACAGCCGGAGACCAGTCAGAATCGCTAGTTCCTGTTGGGATTGGAGTGTACGTTAGGGCACTTATCCCTCCTGTCGATAGACTCCTCGTAAACGTTGGAGCCGGTATTAGTATAGAAAAAAATAAACAAGACACTCTAAATTACATCGAATCAAGGATAAAAGAGTTTGAAGCTGCTTCAAGACAGCTCGCAGGACAAAAGCAACAAATAGAATTGAGGATGGCCCAAATCCAAGAGCAAATAAACAACATGCTACAGCAAGCTTCTGGTGCGCGGAACTTGGGGGCCGAACCTGTTTCGTCTACTAGATAAGTTGTATTTGGTTTCATCCACAACCACTGAGAAGATGCCTAAGGCCAAACGATTGCTACTATTAACAGCGGTTCGTATCTAGAACATCAAAATGTTTGAGCAACTTCGGAAGGCATTCTCAAGTGCAACGAGGAACATAATTCATAAAGAGCTTACAGAAAAGGACCTAAATAATGTTTTATCTGAACTTGAAATTGCGTTACTCCAAAGTGATATAGCACAGGAAGTTATCGACGTTATTGTCACGAAGCTAAAATCCGAATTAATTGGTACAAAACTTGAGAAAGAACAAAATGCAGCGAACATTGTTCAGATCAAGTTCCGAAATGCTATTGTTGAAATGTTTTCAGGCTCGGGAGAGGTTGACCTTATTAAGAAGATTACAGAAAAGAAAGATAAAAGAGGAGGACCTTTCATTGTAGTCTTTCTAGGGATAAATGGAACCGGCAAAACTACTACAGTAGCAAAAGTGGCACACTTCCTGCGCAAGCATAATATTTCTGTTGTACTTGCTGCAGGTGACACACATCGTGCCGGAGCAATTGAACAGATCTCCCTACATGCTGAAAAATTGTCGCTAAAAGTAATTACTCAGAGATATGGTGCAGATCCTTCCGCGGTTGGAAGAGATGCAATCGACTATGCAAAGAAGCATCATATAGATGTGGTATTAGTCGACACAGCAGGACGTATGCAAACTGCCAAAAACCTGATGGATGAGATCAATAAAATAGTAAGAGTAGTTAAACCTGATATTAAGTTATTTGTGGGTGATTCCCTAGCTGGAAACGATACGATAAACCAGGCAAGAGAATTTTTTGAATATACTAATTTCGATGGGGCTATACTGACTAAAATAGATGCTGATGCAAAGGGAGGCTCCGCGATCTCTATTGTACATATTACCTCAAGACCAATTGTATACCTAGGCATTGGTCAGGGTTACGAGGATATAATTCCATTTGATGCCGGCAGGTTTATTGATTCCATTCTGAGTGGCGCTCCTCTTACTGGTGCCATATCTCCTACTGTTATTGAGGATACTTCTTCGGCTGACAGTATTTCTGCGGATACACAACAGATGGGGAAAAGGAAACTGCAGCAGCTACCTGAGCCGGTAACAGTATCTGGCAAAGGGGATATCTCTATTCAAAAGGCTGACCCTCTAATACAAGGAGAAGGGTATAACCCAGAACAAAATAAGCTCAAGCAACCCGAATCTCAAACTCAGATCTCGGAAGATGCTTCGCCAACCTTGGAAAATCCATCGAAAGACCAGTCATATACAGAATATGAAGGAAAACAATCCGACAACGTCGAAGATTTGGAGGGCAACGAAACTGGTTCTTTTGATAGAATAAAACAAACTACCCAAATTTCGCCGCCTAGCCCGTCTCCTGGCGGTGAAACAGGACGCCCCGGGATTATCAATATAACTGATGGAAAGAATAAGAAAACTAAGTTAGGAGGATTCTTCGGCAAATGGACTAAGAGAAGAAACGATAAGGCCGAAGATAAAACGGGGGTAGAAAGTCAGGTTAAATGGGAAGATAAACCAGCGGAGAGTTTGACGACACTAGACAAGTCGGTTAAAAGCAGTAAGAACAAAGCTAATGAAGATGAGCAGACGAGAAACGAGCGTCCGGTAGGAGTCAAAGAAGAAACCAATGACAAACACGAGGGCGAAACGGTGTACCTATCTGATGAAGATATCGAAGACATGCTTAAGTAGCAAAAATATTCTCAGTTTAGACGATTTAAAGTCGGGGGACATACTTTCGATTCTTAAACTTGCAGAAGGCTTGAAGGTAGAGGCAAAGAGGAAAAATGATCGGTCAAAACAATTACTTAGAGGTAAAGTGTTAGGTATGATCTTCCAAAAGCCTTCCACAAGGACTAGAGTTAGCTTTGAAGCAGGAATGTATCAGATGGGAGGCAATGCAATATACATGGACGCTCAGAATATACAGCTTGCGCGTGGAGAATCAATTGAAGATACCGCAAGATCGTTATCTCTTTATGTAAACTGCCTTATGGCTAGAGTCTATAACCACCATGATCTCGCTAAATTAGCCGAGGCTGCTTCGGTTCCGGTAATAAACGGGCTGTCAGACACCTTTCATCCTTGTCAGATACTTGCGGACCTCTTGACGATTAAGGAACAAAAAAAAAGGCTAAAAGGAATTAGCATAGCATGGGTTGGAGATGGCAACAACGTATGTAACGATCTATTGATAGGGTGCGCAGAGATCGGAATCGATATTTCAATTGCGTCACCAAGAGGCTATGAACCACCAGAGTGGATAATATCAATTGCGGCTAATAAAGCAAGAAGTACAGGAGCCAAGGTGAATATCACAGATGATCCGTTGATCGCTGTCCAGGATGCCGATGCTGTAATGACTGACACTTTTGTATCCATAGGAAAAGATGAGGAAAAGGAAGTTAGAAAAGAGGTTTTTGTTCCCAGGTACCAAGTAAACTCTCAGCTAATGACAAGAGCAAAAAAAGGAGCCATTTTTTTGCATTGCTTGCCTGCAACACGCGGCCAAGAAGTTACGGCCGAAGTTATAGATGGCAAGAATTCAGTGGTATGGGAAGAAGCAGAAAACAGGCTACACGTTCAAAAGGCTCTCCTTTATAGGCTAATTGCTAGT
>DASTCR010000123.1:0-4470 GCA_035710925.1 Nitrososphaeraceae archaeon
TCCCTTCTTAGTGACTCATTTGCTCCATTCGCTTCATAGATCAATACTCAGATATCTTAAACCACTTGAGCTCAATGAGAACTAAGAAAAATTTTTTTATAAGTTCGGGTTACATAATTTATTGATATTCGCTAGGAAGAATAGCACTCCAAAAAAGGCTCAAGAAGATACCAAAATCCCCTCTATTTCCGATCTTGAAAAGGAACCATGGTTCATGGATCTGTTAGGACTGTCCAATGATGAACTGATTCGTATTTATAGCACTATTACGAATGACTATGATTTCGCGAAAAACGCCTGGTATATACCACTTGGAGATGATAAGAGATGCCCTATAATGATTGCCAAGGGCCACAAAACACCCTGTACCTTAGAAGCGATGGCAGAATTTGAAGACATTGCTAGAACCCTCGAAGAGAAGTATCGTAGGTTCATTGATGCATGGGATTTCGGATATGTCACCAAATCTGACATTAAAGATGCTATCCTAGCCATATTCCAGCTAAGAACGATAGAAATAGTTGAATAGGTCAGATTATCCGACTTTTGTTGGAGCTAAAACTTTGTTTCAAGGATCTGACTGATATATCCATGTACATTTAAAATCATAACGCATCGGGTTTTACCGAATTAAAATTGCCGCTTAACTTCTTACCCGTGTCTAGGTATAACACATATACACATAGACAATATAGCTGTGATAGTAGTGATATTATTGGCACGGGATGCAGATAATCTCAAGGGCTATCGTAATGCCGCGCTAGAGTTGTTGACGCACGCAGCTCTGTCAACGGGAGATATGGTTGTAGTGAGGACTCGTCACGGAGAAATGTCGGGAATTTTGATGCCTAGATATGAGTCTGCTGATAAGGATCATATCGTAATCAAATTGAACAGCGGATATAATATAGGAATCGATATATCCAATATCGAATCTATCTCCAAGACTGTCAAACTTCGAAATCAAGAAACTCCTATTAGGACAAGCAATAGTGAAACCGACAAAGTGACGACCAGCTCTGAATTCAAGAAAGAGAGCATTCAGGAACTTTATTCCCGGAAAAAAGTCAAACGGGATCTCCCAAGGATTGCGCTAATCAGTACTGGCGGAACAATTGCAAGCAAGATAGACTACAAAACAGGAGGCGTAAAGGCTGCTCTGTCTGCTGTTGAACTTTATGAATCGGTTCCTGAATTGGCAGATTATGCTATAGTTGAGCCAGAAGTTCTCCTCAGCGAATATAGTGAGAATCTCAATACTCAGCATTGGGAATTGATAGCAAAAAAAGCTTTTGAAAAGTGGAGGACGGACGATTATCGTGGGATCATAATTTCTCATGGAACTGACACTATGCACTACACAGCATCTGCGCTCAGCTTTGCTCTACAGGGTATTCCGATTCCAATTGTGTTGGTTGGAGCTCAAAGGTCCTCTGATAGACCTTCCTCTGATGCGGCCTTTAATCTGTTAGGTGCTACATTATTTGCGATAAAGTCAAATGTTACGGGCGTGTTCGTAGCGATGCACGCTGGCACATCAGATGACACCATAGCATGCCACATTGGTACCCGCGTGCGGAAAAATCATACCAGCAGAAGAGATGCATTTGAATCAATAGACGCAGAGCCAGTTGCTATTATTAAGGATGAATTCGTAGGTGTACGAAACGGCTGGAAGGCTATAAGGAAAAAAGAGAGATTGTTAAACCACAATAGTGAGATTCATCAATTTTCTGTTAAACCTAATTTTGATCCAAGGGCCACCTTATTGAAATTCCATCCTGGCTTTGACCCGCAGCTTATTTCCCACATTGTTAAGCTTGGACATAGGGCAATTATACTGGAAGGAACTGGGCTTGGGCATGTAAGCAGAGATTGTTTTCCTGAATTACAAAAAGCCTTGAATGCTGGTATATTGATTTTTATGACTTCTCAATGCATCTGGGGAAGGACCGGAATGACTGTATACAATACAGGTAGGGACCTGCTTGAAATGGGTGTGGTGCCATTGTCCGACATGTTACCTGAAACTGCGATTGTTAAGGTAATGTGGGTACTAGCCAATTCCTCCAACTCGGCCTCTGCCAAGAAATTAATGCAGGAAAATTTAGCATACGAAATTTCCCCTATCAGCCCCCTCTTATAAGGAAGACTTAGATATCTTGTCGACTGGAGGTATCATCTAAAGTGACAATAGATCCGGAATCCCTTGGACTAAAAGTTGGCTTTGAGATCCATCAACAATTAGCGACAAAAAACAAGCTTTTTTGTGGCTGCAATTGTGAGGAAGTAAAGGATTATCAGGTTAGCTTTATCCGAAAACTGCGACCAACTCAGAGCGAACTTGGAGGCTACGATCCCGCTGCACTCTTTGAATACAAAAAAGTGCGAACCATAAACTATCACGCTTCAGATGGTTCTAGTTGCCTAGTTGAAGCAGATGAAGAACCTCCACATCAAATTAATATTGAGGCACTAAAGACGGCACTAATATTGTGCCTGGCCCTACGATCAAAGATTGTCGATGAAGTACATATAATGCGCAAAATAGTTATTGATGGCTCTAACACTGGTGGATTTCAGCGGACAGCTCTCATTGGGATCGGCGGACTATTAAACACTGATATCTTTAGCGTTGGAGTGCAGAGCATTTGTATTGAGGAAGATGCAGCAAAGTTAGTTTCTGATGATGGTTCGATAAGAAACTATGGTTTGGATAGATTGGCCGTGCCACTCATCGAAATTGCCCTTGAGCCCATTGGAGGAAAACCAAATGAAATTGTAGCAGTTGCCCATACACTAGGTCGTTTATTAAGAGCAACAAGACGAGTCACACGAGGCCTAGGTAGCATCAGACAAGACATTAACATTTCTATAATGGACGGAGCCGTTGTAGAAATTAAGGGAGTTCAGCGCTTGGAGCAGTTGGCAAAAGTAATAGAATATGAACTGCTCAGACAACACGGACTCGTTTTAGTTTCATCACGATTAAAGAACGATAGAAAACCTCAAGAAATTGAGATCGGCAAAAAAATTGAGGACGTAACTGACATATTAAGCAGATCCCCTTCGAAAATAATCAAGGGGTTGCTAGATAAACATTATTGCAGGTTCAAAGCAATAAGGGCAAGGGGCTTTGCGGGGATTATTGGTTTTGAACCATACCCAGAAATAAGGGTTGGAAAACAGTTAGGAGAACTGGTCCGGTTTTACGGACTCGGAGGAATATTTCATTCTGATGAGCTGCCCAGTTATGGGATTACTGAGCGAGAAGTTGATGCAGTTAGAGAGAAGTTGGAAATATCCTCCGACAGTGACGCATTTGTCATTCTGGGGGGTCCGACCGGCAAGTTGGATCATGCAGTTCAAGCTGTGGTTCAAAGGTTAAATGCTGTTCTGTATGGTGTTCCTGCTGAAACGCGGGCAGCAACTTTTGAAGGCAAGACGGTCTACAGTCGTCCTAGACCAGGAGCAGCGAGAATGTATCCTGAAACTGACATTCCGCCTATTCCTATTGATAATTCTTTGGTTGGTCCTCTCTTGTCCAAGGTGCCCCTATCCTGGGATGAAACTGTGAAGACGATATCATATAAGTACAACTTAAGTCGTAGGCTCTCGGAACAAATTTTTGATTCCAACTATTTCGAACTATTCGAAAAGGTAATGGGAACATTAAAGAAAATACCCCCAAAATTTATCGTATCGAAGCTTACGGAAGACATGGTGAGCTTCGAAAGACAAGGTCTCAATACTTCATTACTTACAGACGAGATAATATCCAATACCTTTAAGAAAGTAGAAGATGGCATAGTGGGTAAGGAATCTGTCGTATTAATTTTTGAAAGAATAATGAAAGGAGAGGCAGAGACGGTGCAACAAGCCATAGATATACTAGGGATCGCCGTGCTAAATAACGACCAGCTGGATAAGATAATTTCCAACATCGTGGAGGATAACTTGTCTGTAATCACGCAGAAGGGAATGGGTTCCCTTGGGATGCTAATGGGCAGAAGTATGGCTATTCTCAGAGGTAAAGTGGATGGCCAAAAAGTTAATGCTTTGTTGAAGACAAAGCTAGAAGAGGTGCTAAAGGTTAACCAAATGTCGCCGGCCGACTCCGATTCAAAACCTAGCAAAGGTCATTGACTGGACGAACTCCATAATCTATTTAGTGGTACAACTTCTATTGAATGTACTTACCTGTGATTAATTGGTACGTGAACTGTCATCCGATCTTAAATCTAACTTTATGTTGGAGTGAACACGTCTCGTACTTTATGAAATAAACAGTACCCGCCATTGCTTAGAATTGCGTGGTTTTATCCAATGGTTGTGATATCATACTTAATTTGTTGTGAGAAAGACCTATATGAAATATAGATTATGTTACCCTGGTGCATTCGCCCCTCCTAGTATTTTTAATGATTATTCTCTTCATGGTGTCTCTGAGCGTATTGTTATTAGAATTGA
>DASTCR010000124.1:0-15993 GCA_035710925.1 Nitrososphaeraceae archaeon
CTTGCCTAAGGAAGTTATTTGCGACGAAATGAATAAGAGACTTAACAAGCTGGAGACGGGTCAGGGAGAAATGGCATTCGAAGTGACAATGGCAAATGTGAGCGTCAGCAACAGAATTAGAGAGAACCAAGAAGAAAAAGGGACATCTGATGATTCATCAGGAAACAGGTATTCGGAAAGTTACTGGGCAGAAGTAATTTAGTAGACTGAACCTTATGAGAAGTGCAAGAAGTCCCAAGACCAATACTGGCAATATACAAGTCCCACGAATTTTAGAATTGTGTCTCTTCTTCGGCTGCCATTTACTAAGGGTTTTTGCATGACGTTCAATCTGGAAATAGCAGCGTTATGAAGCCCTGCGAGACCTTGTTTTTTAGGAATATGATGAAAAATTGTCTCAATATCGCTAAAGTGGTAATAATGATGTTGTTCGCATGCACGATACTAATTTCTCAATCGTTTCACACGCTTAGTACTGTCGGTGCTAATACTCTGTTAACAAATGAAAGTTCAGAATCTTCTCATTCTTTCTTATTCTTGAAGTCGGGTGAACCCGAGAGTAATAACGCACCCGGGCCCAGAGGGTTTAACCTCTATGAGGGGAATCTCTTTAAGATTTTGTACCCTTCTAATTGGACTAAAGAAGATATACCTTTAGTCAAGTATACTGCAGTTGAATCTTTGCCCCAAGTGGCCTTTTACGTGCCAGATCAGAATGTTGAAGTTATCATAGCTACGGAAAGACCAGGTAAGGTTCTTCTTCCTGAATATTTTTCTCGAGAGGTTTCTGGACTCCAGGACTCAATTGCAGGATACAAATTTGTCGGTTCTAACAAAACTAAACTCGGCAACATACCTGCCCAAGAAATTTTATTCGTTGGTGATATTGTTGAGGAGGGTTTAGTCTATGGGCAAACAAAGACAATGGAGCGTATATGTATATTTAAAGGAGTGTCTTATTTCTTCATATACAGGGCAGAAATATCAGAGTATTCAAAGTATTTGCCAGCAGTACAAGAGATGATACGATCCTTTGTATTCAAAGAAGCTTAAACCCAATCAAATACTCGGTTGTACCGACAGTTCTGACCAAAGCAAATATCGTCAGCTCGCTACGTAGGATATGAAAAGTAAATGATGAATGAATATAAGAGATATACATTGCAATAGGCGCGACTAACCAATAACTTACAAAATGTAGATCGGAGAATACTTAATGTCCCGCATAAGAAGTTAAGATCAAGCTAGCGGATCCTAATATTTTTTTGTTTCACTCATAGATCATCATGAAAATATATATAGCAAATCCAATTTTTTGCTTTTGTGCATCATAACAACAGAGTTCTGATCTGTGACTCTATAGATTATTCCGGTATTGAAAGTTTGAAAAAGTCAGGTATGGTAGTGGATTATCAGCCTGAGATTAATGCAAACCAACTAAGTACTATTGCTAAGGACTATGACGTAATAGTAGTCAGAAGTAGAACAAAGATCACAAAAGAAATAATCCAGGCCTCTGCTCCGAGTGTAAAAATTATAGCCAGAGTGGGGGTAGGCCTTGATAATATAGATATCAATGAGGCTGAAGCAAATGGAATACACGTAATAAACTCCCCTGAAGCGGCGGCCAATGCTGTTTCTGAACTTGTTATAGGGTTAATGCTTTCACTGGCCAGAAGTATCCCTTTTGCGGACATTGAGACAAAGAAGGGAAACTGGATAAAGAAAGATCTGACAGGAGTTGAGCTCCGTGGAAAATACCTTGGCATAATAGGAGTAGGAAATATAGGCCGAAATATAGGAAGAATAGGAAGATCTCTGCGAATGAATTTGATTGGATATGATATAATTCCTATCAACAGAGATTTCACAAGAGAAGTAGGAATGATAGTTGCAGATTTCAATACTTTACTAGAAAGTGCTGACTTTGTGACCTGTCATGTCCCCCTGACTGCAGAAACAAAGAACATGTTTAGCGCAGACAAGTTTTCAAAAATGAAACCATCTGCATTTCTTATCAATACCTCACGCGGAGAAGTTATTGACGAAAATGCACTATATGAAGCACTTAAAAATGGGAGGATAGCGGGAGCTGCTTTAGACGTGTTTGAAACAGAACCGCCAATGAATAAGATGCTTTTGCAGTTGCCTAATGTGATTTGTACTCCGCATATAGGTGCTCAGACTAAGGAAGCCCAACAACTGGCTGCCATTGTGATAGCGGAAAAAATCATTCAAACATTAAGAGAACTGTAGATCGTTGATAATTCTGCATTGATAATCTCCAGCCACCTCGCCTTTGAACTTGATGCAAACGGGATAACCTCAATTATACTAAGGATAAGCACACCCTCGCTTTTTTTTAAAGGTCTATATAATGTATGAAACATGTCAAATTCGTAATGCAAAGTCATATTTCTGCGACTTGGAGTGCATTGTGGAAATCCAACAATGACGTGCTCAAATCTAAGGCTATATTTTGGAGAAGAGAGCCAGTGCTACACAAGATTTCCAGGCCGAGCAGACTCGACCGCGCTAGAAGGTTAGGATATAAGGCTAAACAGGGGATTATTGTTGTACGTGCTAGGGTGGGAAGAGGTGGTATGAGAAAACAGAGACCCGTATCTGGAAGAAGACCAAAGCATATCGGAGTAGTCCATATCAAACAAGGAACGAGTATGAGAAAAGTTGCGGAACGAAGGGTTAGCGAGAAATTCCCCAATATGGAAGTCTTAGGTTCCTATTATTTGCATAAAGATGGAAGATATCAGTG
The DNA here is from genome assembly GCA_035710925.1 of Nitrososphaeraceae archaeon. GTDB lineage: Archaea > Thermoproteota > Nitrososphaeria > Nitrososphaerales > Nitrososphaeraceae > TH5893. The sequence continues at coordinate 2,774 of DASTCR010000124.1, forward strand.
GTATGAGATTATCCTATCTGATCCAAATCACCCACGTATTTATAAAGACAAGGAGATGCGTGCCAAAATGAGGGCCTTTGCGAAGCATCAATGAGGTCGAGTTGTCTCATAAATTACCTGTAAATTTTAATAGCAATTGACTCGGTACTCAAGTCTTATGTAATTATTGCTCTCATTGCAGTCTCTTTGACCTGCATAATTTCCTGAACACTAGCATTTTTGTCGAATGTAAAATAATAATGATGTTTAGCAGAGACATTTGGTATTACCAGTATTATCACTTTCTCGTTGACAGTAATACTGAATTCCGTTCTTCCAATAGAATATTCAAAAAGTCTTCTCAGTCGGTTTCTTGTCGCTTCAATAAAAAATTCATTTCGTGCCTCCTCCACTTTAAATAATGGAACTGTTCCACTACGTAACTGCCCAGCTAGAGTTCTGCCAAAATCATTTATTATACCAACGTAGCGTATCTTCGAAGACAAATTGAGAAGAGCTCTACACTTCTCTTTACTCTTTTGAGTTTCTATTTCCGAGGATGTTTCACTCACCATGATAATTAAACCCTAGGAGAAGCGGAAATATAATCCATGATTCAAAATGAAACTGTCTATATATGGAAATTTATCGAAAATGATAATGGATGCTTCAGATCTTCAAATAATCTCGATCATCATTCTTGTCTTTCATGTTACAGAAAGATTTCAGACGGCTCTTCCTATCACTTCATTAGCATCCTTCAGAATATGACCGCCACTCTAATAATAACATAATATTACTATCATTATTACTATCCCTATTACTGCACTATGATCCCACAATATGCCAGTCCATATCACTATCTTTTAAGAATGTAGAAAAAACGATAACACCCTCTGTGAAATAAGAATGGCTCAAGCGTTTCCAATGAATTATTATAGCCCAGGGAGCTTTACTTTGCTATTGACTATGAAGAGTGCAAGGATCATAAGGACAAATGAGCCCTTACTCGTGGAGGAAGTTGCGGTCCCGAGACCCAAATATGACCAAGTTCTTATAAGAGTACAGTCTGCAGGAGTATGCCATAGCGATCTTCATTTATGGGAAGGAGGTTATGTTGGTCCTGGTGGGTCTTTCATGAAAGTAGAGGACCGCGGTGTAAGATTTCCACTTACTCCAGGACACGAAGTTGCTGGCACCATAGAGGATGTCGGAGAATCGGTCACAGGTTATCAGAGAGGCGAGAAAGTTCTTGTCTATCCTTGGATTGGCGAGGGGTTGTGTCCGGCCTGTAGGGTTGGAGAAGAGCACCTTTGCGATTCACCTCGCACACTGGGTATCTACCAGGATGGAGGATACTCCCAATTCATTCTTATTCCAAGCTATAAGTATCTGATAAGAATAGAAGGATTAGATACAGAGTCCTCTGCGTCTCTTGCTTGCTCTGGTCTCACTGCATATACAGCCGTGAAGAAAACCCAAGTCCAAGCAGGGGACACAATGGTAATAGTAGGGGCCGGAGGGCTGGGACTTATGGCTGTCCAGATTGCCAAGGCTATTACGAATTCTCGCATCATCATAGTAGATATTAATGATAACAAATTAAAGGAGGCTAAACAGCTTGGAGCTGACGAAGCGATAAATTCATTGTCAACCAATCCTAGTGATACTGTAAAGGAAATCACTTCCGGAGTCGGAAGCGAGGCAGTAATCGACTTTGTAAACAACACAAAAACAGCACCAGCATCAATAAATATGCTTAGAAAGCGTGGAAAATTAGTGTTGGTGGGGTTGTTTGGAGGTTCATTAGATCTTAATTTGGCACTTATTCCATTAAGGGCATATACTTTAACAGGAGCTTATACGGGAAAATTCGCAGACTTGGTCGAGTTGGTGGCTCTAGCGAAGTCTGGAAAAATACAATCGGTGGTTTCTAAAAGGTTTACATTGGATCAGGCTAATCAAGCTCTGGGAGACCTCAAGTCTGGAAAAATAATCGGAAGAGCTGTACTCAATCCCGAAAATTGAAAGCTTTGAGACTGTGGACTGATGCAGCACATTTTCCAAAAGTACACATCTGGATGATAGTTATGATAATTCCAAAATAGGGATCACTTTAGATTTGGTTTACATTAAAAAACTAGAAATCTATGGTTTTAAATCATTTGGATTTAAAAATGCAGTTTTGAATCTCGATAGAGGTCTAATTGCTATCACAGGTCCCAATGGTTCAGGAAAAAGTAACATCTTAGATGCAATAATGTTTGCAATAGGAGAAAACAGTCCAAAATCTTTACGCGTCGATAAGTTTCAGTCTTTGTTCCATGATAGTCAAAGCAGTTCTAATAGGGTTGTTCGAGTTAGTTTGACTTTCGATAATCAGGATAGAGGTATCCCTGTTGACAAAGATTCTGTAATATTGACAAGGGAGATAGAAGGACAAACCGGAGAAAGTCAGTATTTTCTTAACGGCAAGAAAGTGGCAAAGAACATCATTACCGAATTATTAGAGATCGTTGTTGCTACCCCCAATAAGCTAAATATTGTTCAGCAAGGGATGATAACCCGTATTTCAGAACTGAATTCGGAAGAAAGGAGAAAAATTATAGAAGACATAATTGGGCTATCATATTTCGATGAGAAGAAAACCGAAGCATTAAAGCAACTAGACGCTTCTGACCGACGACTTGAAATTGCGCTGGCCAGGATTGGGGAAATTAGGAAACGGATAGACGAGTTAGAAGTAGAACGAAATGAACAATTGAGATTTTCTCAAGTTGAGCAAGAGATTAAAAGGTTCAATGCAGCTAAACTTTCCGACTACATTACAAAAACAAGAACTAGTCTTCGAACCCAACAGGAACTCTTGCAATCAAAAACAAGAGATTCTTTATCACTCTCGGAAAGAATTAATCAACTCCATTCTGGAATTGAAAAACTCGAGGCAGACAAAATGAAATTTATGCAGGAAGTTGATATTGCTAATAAGACCAAGTCTCAAATCGGCACTAGGATTTCACAAATAATATATGATTATGAGAGGAAGAAGGCAATTGCAAAAGAGTCCGAGCAGCGTTGTACACAGATAAAAGAAAAAATCCTGCCTACGTTGAATATTGAAATAGATAACATTTCCAAAAAATTGAAAGCCCTGAACTCAGACCTAGACGAAAAGCAAAATCCTATTCTAGAATTATCAGAGAAACAATCCGCGTTGAAACATAAATTAGACCTCGCCAATGTTGAAATCGATGTTTTGGGAAAATCTAGCGTGCAAGCATCTAAAGCCATAACAAAGCTTGAACAGCGATATAAACAATTGGAGAAAGTCAAAAATGAAATTCATGTCTTAGCAATTGGGTTAGAAGAAAAGTTGAGGTCCCGATCTCAACAAGCCATTAATAATGATAATGCAATCTCAAATATAAACAGTGAAATTATTGAGAACAGGAACCATCTCTCAGCTATTGAGCTACAACTGAACAATAAAAATAGAGAGTTAGATATTACAAAGACGCTAATCATACATCTTGAGACGAAGAAGAATAAAATCGCCCGTGAGATCAAGGATCTACAGATACTTTTTGGTAGAGCTCATGGTCTAATTTCAGAATACGATTCCCAGGCCTCGACTGCGAAAAATATGATGAATGAGGATCTTGCTATCGCTGAGATGACCAAGCTTGAACAAGGCCCAACAATCAGAGGTTTAGTATGCGACTTAATTTCATGGGAAGAGAGATATGAGAAATCTGTTTTGGCCGCAGGTGCAGACATGATGAAAGCCTTTGTAGTGGATGACGTAGGATCCATGCTTTCAGTATTAGAATATGCAAAGACGAGGAAGTTGCCTAGACTTAAAATTATTTCTCTTGATCTCCTTAAACAAGCCCAAAAAAAGAGTAATCACAGCATTTCAGGGGTTGATGAAAATGATACAAATATCATAGGCACTCTTGATAATTTTGTCTATTCAGAGCATGTCAGATTACCTGTCTTTTTGTTTGGTCACACGTACTTAGTAAAAACAGCGCGCTCAGCATATCTCTTGGCAAAGCAGGGGTATCGTGCAGTATCAGTTGAAGGAGAATTGTTTGAACCACTAGGTTCAACAATTTCCGCAGACTTCGGCTCAAAAATTGCATACTTTGGCGAAGCGCTCTTACTGGCAGATTCTGTGGAGAATTTGAGAAATACCGTCATGTTGTTAAAGCGTTTGATTGAAGACAAGGAGCCCAATCTCAGAAATGTTGCGGTGTGCTACACCGCGTCTGAAAGGCACAAAAGCAGACTGGAGGCAGAGATTACCAAATTAGAAGTTCAAAAAGCGGTCATCTCAGATAACCTGGATCCAAAGGAGTCAAAGTTGCAAGAACTAGTGGCTGAAAACGATGCTTTGAAGTCAGGAATTAACTCTAGTAACTCAGAGCTGAAGATTCATCATAGACGCCTTTCAATCCTGTCTTGTACAATACATGACGCTACAAAAAAACTGAATAGTTTGAATAATGAGTCGACAGGAAAGAAACTGACTCAAGCAAATTGGTCAAGGAATACAATTTTAAAAACTTTGGACGACATCGAATATCAATTGCGTGAACAAAAGGAGAGTTTAAGATCCTTAGAAGCCGAAATTGAAATATCTGCACACAGGATCAGAAACTTGAAAAGGGAAAAAGATGAGGATTTGGAATTTGAATTAAAAGAGAAAAGCAAAGAAGTGCTTGAACTTGAAAAGGAACTTGCATTACAAGAAGACGAGTTAAAAGGACTAAGGGATCAAGAACAACAGATTATCGATTCTTCGGGTGCTTCTTTCACGGTTCTACAAGAATATGAAAAAAATATTAGGACATTGACAGATAATGAAAAAAGGATATCTAGAGATTATCATAACCTCGAGAAAGAAATTGCCTTACTAAAGAAAGATATATTTGACCTTGGATCTAAAGAAACAGAACTAATTAGCAGCCTTAATCAGATTGGCTACGACTATATGGAGGAGAATTCTTCTCACGGAGTCGATTTGGAAGAAAATATCCAACAGCTAACAAGAGAGTATGATACTCTAAGGCCTCGTATTAATTTGCGTGCCCATGATAGTTATGTTCAGGTCATTGAGGGCTATAGAGGAATGTCAAGTCGTAAAAACCATTTAGAGGAAGAGCGGAATTCAATAGTACTTTTCGTCGAAGAAATTGACAAAGAAAAGAAAAATGTCTTCATGGAGGCATTTAAGAAGGTCGACACAAATCTTCGAAAGACATTTTCCGAAGTATCAGGTGAGGGAGGACATGCATGGCTTGAAATAGAAAACCTCGAAGACATATTCTCGAATGGTATAATGCTAATGGTACAATTTCCTGGGAAATCTGCTCGAGAATCAACCATTTTATCAGGAGGCGAAAAGACTATGGCCGGGACAGTATTTTTGTTAGCATTGCAGTCTCTTAAGCCGTCTCCATTTTATCTGTTAGACGAAGTCGATGCACACCTGGACTCACAAAACACAGATAGGCTATCTAGAGTGTTATTATCGCGATCATTGGAGAGCAACCAGATAATTATGGTTACGCTTAAAGATTCTACGGTGTCTAAGGCTAGCCTCATCTACGGAGTGTACCCCAGAGAAGGAGTATCGCAGATTGTTAGGTACAAACAAAACAACCAGCAGGTATTAACTGAGATCAACAAGAATTCTCTTTAATCATTTTTCTCATCGAATTGCTCTTGGCTTAGCTTATAGGATGAAGAATACATAAGACAAGACACCTTGTGCGACTCTTCCGGCTCAAAAAATCCGGGATCCTCTTGACAAAGATTAACAGAATAGGGGCATCTATAATATAACTTACAACCCGTCTCAGCAGCTGTCTTACCTTGTTTTAAAGGCACAAATTTTTCCTTTCGAGAAGTCCCCGAAAAAGGTTGTGGAATTGCATCTATGAGAGCCTGAGTGTACGGATGGAGAGGTCTACTCAAGACCTTATCCACTTGACCTATTTCAACTATTCTGCCAGCATACATAATAGCTATAGTGTCGCCTATGTATCTCGATGTAGAAAGATCGTGTGTGATGTAAACGCAGGAAATCTTCAACCTATCTTTCAATGATTTGATAACCTGCAATATCTCTGCTCTCACAGAGACGTCAAGCATAGAGACAGGTTCGTCAGCAATTATCAATGATGGTCTGAGTACAAGAGCACGCGCCAATGCCACCCTCTGGCGTTGACCACCTGATAACATATGAGGAAATTGATCCGCTATAGAGTCCGCTGGATGCAAACGAACATCATTTAAAGAACTAAGTACCTTCTCTATGCGTTCATGTCTAGAGCTTACTTTTCTTTCGTGGATATTGAGAGGTTCCATCACAATATCCATGACCCTCATGCGAGGGTTAAGTGAGGAATAAGGATCTTGTTGAATCATTTGGACATTTTCGTGCAACTTTTTCATTGTTTTATTATCGTTCTTGCTAGTGATATCTTCACCGTTGAGAATGATGAAACCCGCATCAGGCCGTACTGCTTTGAGAATAATTCTGGCCAAGGTGCTTTTTCCTGAGCCGGATTCTCCCGCGATAACAGATACGTTGCCCCGCTTCAACTGAAAGCTAACATCATCTACTGCCTTTACATAGTCAGGTGGATCCAACCGCAAAATCTGCTTAAAGCCCCTCTTTATTGGGAAGTATTTCTTAATATTGACTAGCTCAAGGATGTTGTCTCTATCGTTTTTACCCAAACGTTATAATTAACTTGTCAAACTTGGCAATATAATCCTTGTAAGGGTTCCTCCTTAAAATAGGCTGAAAAATGCATCTTTCACCGTGTAGGAAAGAGGCGTCAATGACAAATCAAAGCGTAACCAGATGAACCAGCCAGGTCGACATCGGCATATTCAAGACAATTACAATGTTGTCAAAGCGACTGATAATAGTTGGAAAATGTCAATCCTTAATTAAGGAAAGTATCAACATTAACGTGAGTGAGTAGATAAAATAAGATTAAATAAGAATCTATTATTGAAAGTGAGCTTTACGCATAGGTTCAGAACGCATTAGCGATAAATTTGTAAGAGGCATTTGGATTTAGTATTCTTGCTCAGTATTAAATGTCGGGAGTTCGGCTAGGAAGCACAAAAATACGAGTATAAAATGCAAACCCATCTAAAGATAATCCAGCAACACCTCAAAGTCTCTATCTTTGTAGCAATAGCGATAGCATTAATAGAATTCGTGGGCGGATTGCTGAGTAATAGCTTATCTCTAATGAGTGATGCAGCTCATGTTTTTGGTGACATACTTGCAATTTTCTTGAGCCTCTTTGCAATAACATTGGCAACAAGAAAACATACAGGGTCAATGACTTATGGATACCACAGAGCAGAGGTTTTGGCCTCAATGGCGAATGGTGTTCTACTATTTGCTGTTTCTGTGTGGATAGCCGTCGAAGCGTACCAGAAGATTCAAAAACCTGAGCCTATTAATGCTCTTCTGGTCCTAATTATCGCCGCAATCGGATTAGCTGGTAATTTGGTAATCGTGAAGGTCTTAAGAAACGATCAAGAAAAGAGTTTGAATGTCAAAAGCGCCTTCTCTCATGTGTTATATGATGCAATATCTTCCAGCGCAGTAATTATTGTTGGCATAATTACATACCTGACCGGTATCCGGTTGCTAGATCCTATAGTAGCATTTCTAATAGCTGGGTTTATAGCTCGGAGTGGGTATAAAATCACTAAAGATAGCGCTCATATCTTGCTTGAGGGGGCGCCCACGCATATAGACATAGATGAAATAAGGACCTCGATTTTGGGAACAGAAAAAGTGTTGGATGTACACGACCTTCATGTCTGGACGATCTCTAGCGGTATGAATGCCTTAAGCGGACATATTGTTATAGCTGATCAGATACTCAGCGATGCTGATAAAATAATAAAGGCGATAAACAGCACTTTGTTAGAAAGCTATGGAATAAGCCACACTACTCTGCAGGTCGAACCAGAAAAAAAGGTCTCCTTTAGGCACGGATTGAATCATACTAAAAAGAAAAATGATGTCGAAATAGGGGAAGGGCAAAATAATGACAAGAATTGATTATACTAATGAAGCTACCTAAATACACGAGGTTACTACCAGTTGACACTTTCGTACTCCCTCACTTCCATATCAAAGTAGTTTTTCACGTTCTCTAGTCCCTTGAACACTCCTTCTGGAACAAAGATAGTGGGCGCTTTAGTAAACGGGAACTTTCAGTACCGTTGCTTGCTGAGCCACAACAATTGGCTTCAAATTACTTGCATGGTATCTTACATATTCCACTTTCTTTCTGCTAAACAACTCCGCGGCAATCAGAGAATCTTCACTATCGTCTACAATGAGTATGGGTTTGCTTGATGACAATTCACCATTTTCTTACTAGCTAAATATATGACTATTTTCCGAAATAGTTCTTCCTCTAATAAATGAACAAAAGAACTAAATTCCTGCTGCATTGGCCTTGTCGGCCGTATGCTGTCCAATGAATTTTGACATGCCCTTCATATAATTTCGAGCAAATGTAGTTATGGGCTGAGAAGAATACCATATGCATCCTAGAACCTGACAATCATGGCAAGTTCTCGCAATCTCCCATTGTGGTAGACTCCATATTTCTTCTATGCTGTGATCCAAAAGACTATACGTATTTTCCTTGCCATTAAATTTCCAACAAGGAACCATTACCGTTCCATTACCATTAACAAAAACGCTTTTCCATACTCCACATTCATCGAATATACCTCGTCCGTGTTTTATTATCTGCTCAAAATATTGAGGTGGAATCATTATTTGAGGAGAAGCATGTTTTTCTTGGTAGTCAAGTATACTTTTACATACTTCGACCATTTTCTCCCGATCTGGTAGAAGGGAATATTTAACATCTGATCTATCTTCAACGAAAGTAAAAGAGACCGCATTCGATCCAAGGTCTAAAGCCTTCCTGAAATACGATTGATTAATAAACTCTTCGGTATTGTACTTTGTTATAACACTATTGAAATAATGTGGGACTTTGTATTCTGTCAACAGATTTAGGTTTTCAATTACCCTGTGGAAGGCACTTGGACTAACTCCGCGGACCTTGCAGTACGGTTCTTCAAATACAGAATCAATGCTGCAAGTAATAAATTGAATATATTTTTTTAGTTCTTGAAGATCAAGAGTGTGTAACAAAGAACAATTGGAAATTAAAGTGATTGGCATTTTTATTTGGTAGAGATATTTGATAAGCTCCATAAAGTCGGGGCGACTAGTTGGCTCACCGCCTTCCACAATAGCCCAAATACAATGCTGTGATACTTTGTCAAAGATTAGTTTCCATTGATCCGTTGACAAATCATTTCTCTTGGCTATATTCATCTGATTGGCTTTGTCGGGATCTCCAAACGGGCACATTGGACAATAAAAGTTGCAATAGTGTGTCAGGCTAAAAACACCGACAAGCGGAAGCCTTCGACCTACGAGTCTATTCCCTGACCATTTTCCAAGCATTTTAATCGTTCGGATCTTGTCTACTACCAATACTATTGTCACCCTATCCCAGAATATTAAAGATTTTTCAGACTATCGCTGTTCTATACCCAAGAAGTTCCCTGAAGTTTGGCGTATTTTAGGTACGCTGAACTTTTATCGCCATTTCTTATCACAGCGTTTGTCAAATTTGCTTCTACGAAATTGGTTCTCAATATCTTGCAGTCACTTAAGTTAGAGCCTTGAAGATTTGCCCACATCAAATTTGCCCTAGTAAGGTCTGCATTAGCAAGGTTGCACTCTTTCATGTCGCAGTACATTAATAGTGCCTCCTTTAGATCAGCCCCCTCTAAATTCGCTCCGCTAAGATCAGCTTGGACTAGATTTGCTTTCGACAAATTGCAACGCGATAAATTGGCTCTTTTGCAATTAACACCATTAAGAAATGCGCCAGACAAGTCCTTGTCTGAAAAATTCTCACCGCTTATATCAGGCCTCACCACCAAACATTCCATTCTCCAACGATTGAAATCTTGAATTCTTGTTTCACTCAAAAGCCTTTTACCCTCGGCGTGTAGTAAGTCGTTATCTACTTTCTTATCATTATCTCCATGATAATTCATATCTCAAATTTTCTAACGTCCTACGTCTATTTACAATTTACCTCAAGAAATGATCTTCAGTGAATTCTTCCGGACAAATTGGCGGAACCAAATCCTTTCCGCAATTACTCCCTTTACGAACTATTTGCAGTAAGACAGATCAGAGGTGTGATAGCATGGTCCAATAAAATAGACTGGGCTAATCAGTTCCCGCAATAGGGAGGGCCTTTTTCGGAGGCATATTAAACGCATTTTGCTCCTGCTCTTGTTGCGTCACCTTTTCAAACTCGATAGTAATCTCGGCTGGAACATTGAACTTTGTACTTATCTCTTTCGCTAGCATTGCTATTGACTTAGGGTCTGAAAACTCTTGAGATCCTTGAAGAAATACTCTTGTCTTTTTACGGATCGGAGTTCCTCCGAATTTATTCCCCAAAAAGTCTAGCAGTTTCTGAGTAGATTCTTCCGGGATTTCGTTATAGTAAAAACAAATCCCATGAACAGGTTCTTTGTCAAGTGGTGTGCCGTATCGGAACCAGAAAATTCCAAAGTGCTGGTATTCTCCTTGCATACATTTGATTTCCCAATGATTAGCCTTTTCAGGGGGATATGTAGCTTCCAAAATATCTTCGGCTGCAAGTCTCCAGTATCTCAGCCGCATAACTGCTGAAAGTTATAGTTGGTGGGTCGTATAAGAATGTGTTGATAAAGTCGCGGCACCATCACAAAAAATATTAGGTGTATATAATCGTCCTATGATATGCACCCTAGACAGCTCGAGAATGATGACCTATTTATCATTCCAACGTCGATAATTAAGCTGCTGGCAGAAATGGAAAAGCAATACGAAGATAATAACAGGCAATATTTTGAAAATTTGCTTAATCATCCAAATTATATCATTAGAACAAGAGCCGTCTGTATCTTGGCGGATTTAGCTGGAGAAGAATCAGTAAAGTATCTGAGCAAGGTACTTGAGCAAGACGCAAATGCTCTAGTAAGACATGAGGCAGCATTTTCTCTTGGTCAGCTTGGCTTTTCCACCGCGATAAGTTCGTTGTCTCGCGCAGTAGAATCTGACCAAAGTTTCTTCGTTCGACATGAGGCGGCTATTGCTTTAGGAGTAATAGGCTCTAGCAAAGCTAGGACGACCCTTAAAGGGGCATTGGTGGATTCAAGCGAAGAGGTTAGACAATCTGCACTACTTGCACTTGCTAACCTCAAATATATTTCAACTATGAAAAGAAAGAACAAATTTACCACGATGACAGGAGGTTAATGGTAAAAGCAAGACAAATGATTAAAAATGTTTAGTTTTTGTTCAAAGTCACCCCCATATTCACGGTGCAGCAGCTGTTCATAGTGCATTTATTCCGGAACCACTACTGAACCATTTGCACCCATTGTAAAACGAAATACACCATCGACGTCTGAATCCTCGAATATTTCGGCATCATGTGTAATAATGATAATTTGAGATAATGGTCCTAATCCTTCTTTAAAGAAATCAGATATTATGGCTACAAGCGACTTTCTTCTTTCCTCATCTAAATGTATCGTCGGCTCATCCAAAATAATAAAATCAAGTTTATTTAAGCTCACCATTTGTGCGATGGCCAACCTTAAAGCAAGTGCAACCGCAACCTTTTCGCCACCACTGAGGGAGTCCATATCTATATCCCCATAGGTACCATAACAAGTTACCTGCACATCTCTGGCTTTTTCAGTAAGTTCTATCTTGGATATTCCGATTTTGAACATAGAAAGATACTCCGAAGCTTTAGCGGAAAGAACCTTCAGCACCCAAGATCTAAGCCTTAATGCCACTGGGCCATCCCTATTAAATACTTTAGATCTGATCTTCTCAAGGTTGTTAAGCAACCCTACAGCGTCTTCGAGTGCTAATAGGATTTTGCTCGAGGTATCGATAGTGTTCTTGCATTCTCTAATGATGACCTCTATTCCCCCTAGCTTAGCATTGAGATCAAGAAGCTCATTTGATAATTTTGTTTTTTTAAGTTTTGAATTTGTATAATCTTGCATTTTCAAGCCTTTGGTTTGCGATCTTAGATTGATGATATTATCGACGAGCGACTTTGAAAAGTCGTCTATTACTAACTGTCGGGGGTCGTTTATTTTAGTAAGAATTTCAGGAATTCTCAGAAGATCGCTCTTTCCTCTCTCCAGTTCGGATTCCAAATCCAATATACTCTTGGAGCCTTCGACACATGAAGAGGCAAGAAACATCTCCGCTGATTCAATTCTTTTTTCCTTTTCTTCCATAAACTTTTCTTCTTTCTTCAAACCGACCTTCTCAGTCAGCAATTTCTTGCGTGCCTCAATTTTTCTTCTGATCTCAGTTTCAATAATTTTAAGATCAAATATATTTTGAATTTCAACCTGTACGGGCGAACCGCAAAGCGGGCAAGTTCCGTCATCTCTTATCTCAATTCTTTTTGCGCATTCCAATACGCCATTCAACCTCCCATTCTCTCTTTCATTCAACACAATTCTGTTCTCAATTTCTTCAATCTCTGACTTTATCATCTGTAGATTAATTTCAACCTCCTCTTTTTCTGAGATTGCTTTACGCGACTCATGAGTTTCACTGACCAGTCCCTCTAACCTTTCGACGTCTTGCGCCATAGATATTCTCTTACTAGTAACATATTTGACAAGAGCGTCCTCCGTAGAATGTAGTTCCCTAGATTGTAAAATGAGAGGTTCCATTCGTTGTATATCATTATCTGTGTGAAATATTTGCTCTTTCAGCATATCTCTCTGAGCCTCCAATTTCATTAACTGTCTTTCTGCATCCTGCAAGTCTTTATTCCTACTTTGAATAGCCGATTCAATAGATGCAATCTGCTTATCATCAAACCCTCCGTTCTTATCTCTCAATCTTTCTCTAAACCTGTCAACTACTTCATACATTGTTTGATAAGCAGAATCCAGTCTATCAATAACAATTAGGCTGTTTAATAATTCCTTGAATTCTTTTGGCTTTGAGTCGATAATGCTACTCAACTCACCTTGTTGAACTACTGCTGCTACTCTTAGTTTTTTGTAATCAATACCAAGTGTCTTGGCAATTTCTCCACTCATGGAATCCCCGAATTGCT
>DASTCR010000125.1:0-3978 GCA_035710925.1 Nitrososphaeraceae archaeon
CACCAAACAACTAGAATCACTACAATTTAGTAATTGGATTACTATTGGAACGCCCTACTTTAGCCCATTTCCTCATCCACTGCAGTATGCTAATAACTGATTCAACAAGTTCCTGCCCTTTGGTAGTTAATGTATATTCTACCCGAGGTGGTATTTCATTATACCTGTGTTTTTCTAATATACCACTCTTTTCTAATTCTTTAAGTCGAATTGACAGAGTTCTAGTGCTAAAACCCTTTAAGGTCTGTCTGAATTGTTTGTGTCTTACAGGATTAGTCGTACAGCATAAGGGGATTAGTATTTCAAGTGTTCCTCTTTTTGTTATTAAGTTTCTTAATTTTGCAGTTTCAGACATAAGCAATGATGCATTGTAACCTTCGAAATTGCAATCTACATTCTTGTTTAGAACAGGGAGTCCCTCTTCTTTGCCTTTGTTAATAGTTTCCATATTTGCACTAAGTGCAATTTTTTACCCTTGATAACTTAAATAGTTTTGGTTGTAAACAATAGTATGCAAGAACAACCCATTAAACAAAAAATAAAAGAAAGATACAGCAAAATTGCATTAACAGGGACTGAAACATGTTGTGCACCAACTATAGATTTCAAAAATAACGCATCTGGTAGTAGTTGCTGCTCACCGACCGACTCTGCTACAGTGATTGGTTATGAGAGTAATGAATTAGAATCTATTCCTAAGGCATCAGTTTTAGGAGTGGGCTGTGGTGCTCCTTTACATCATGCATCTGCTAAAGAGGGTGAAACTGTCGTAGATTTGGGCTCTGGAGCAGGAATAGATGTATTTTTGTCAGCCAATAAGGTCGGAGGATCTGGTAAAGTAATAGGCATAGACCTGACTGATGAGATGTTGGAAAAAGCAAGAAGAAATGCAAAAGAAAACGGTTATACAAATGTAGAATTTAGAAAAGGAGATATAGAAAAAAGTATTCCTGTTGATGATAATTCTGTAGACCTTGTTATTAGCAATTGTGTTATTAACCTAACTACAAACAAAGCTGACACATTCAAGGAAATTCATAGAATTCTAAAAAGGCAAGGACAAGGAAGAATGATAATTTCTGATTTGGTAACAGATAAAGAAGTGCCTAGAGATTCTGTGGATTCTGATAAGTGGTGTAGTTGTATTGATGGGGCATTAACAAAAGAAAACTATCTTGAAAGTATTAGAAAGGCAGGATTTCAAAATCCCGAGATATTGGAAGAGAAATTATACACCCAAGAAGAAAGCGATGACATAGTTGACGATAATAAGAGGAAAATCAGTAGCATTGTAGTAAAAGCAATAAAGAAGACTAACTAACTAACTAACTAATTACTTAACTAGGTGATGTTAGTCAAAATGAAATTCTCTTTTACCAACTTAACTAAACAAAAAGGAGAAGGAAAGGCGGACGACAAGTCAGTGCTTTTTGTATGTGTAGAAAATGCAGGAAGAAGTCAGATGGCGGAGGGTTTCTTTCGAAGGTATGCTCCAAGAGGATATGTGACGCTAAGTGCTGGAACAAAACCGTCAAGAGATATTAATCCTCTTGCTATAAAGGTAATGAAAGAAGTTGGAATAGACATAAGCAATCAAAAGTCAAAGGATATCACAGAAGATATGATGAGAAATTCTGCAAAAATAGTCAATATGGGTTGTATGGATAAGTCATTTTGTCCAACATTATTTATCCCTCATCTAATAGACTGGAGAATAGAAGATCCCAAAGGAAAACCAATAGAAAAAGTAAGAGAGATAAGAGATGATATTGACAGAAAAGTGAGGCAACTTGCTGCAGAACTTGCAAAGGATAGTATGCAGTCTAACCTCTAATCAGAGAAAATTTGTCGCAGAAATTATTGGCACGTTTATTGTAGTCGTTCTGGCTACTGGTTCAGTTGTAATAGATGCAAAGACCAATGGGATTTTAGGTATTCCGTTTATTGCATTTGCTCCTTTTATTGGAGTTGCTATTGCAGTTTATCTTTTTGGCAAAATTTCTATGGCTCATTTTAATCCTGCAGTTTCAGTTGGCTTTCTAATTACTAAACATATTACTAGAATCCAATTACTATACTACTTAATTGCAGAGATAATTGGTGCTTTGCTTGCAAGCCTATTTGTAAAATATGCAATAGGAACTGAAGCATTTTTAGGTGCTAACTCTCCAAATTATGCATTTCCTTTACCTCTTATATTTGGTATTGAGATACTTGCTTCAGCTCTATTAATGGTAGTAATTCTTGTAGTAGTGTATACCAAAGGTTTGAGAGGCTTTAGTGGAATTGTAATAGGAGGAATAGTTGGTCTAGATATATTCTTTTTAGCATTCATATCTGGTGCTTCTATGAATCCAGCCCGTTCCCTAGCACCTGCAGTATTGTCTGGTGTAATAACAAATTTATGGCTATATTGGACTGCCACTTTTATTGGAACATCAACTGCTGCTTTACTTTTAAAAGAGTTTATTCAGAAAAAGAAAAGATGTCAAGGCAGAGATGATGTAAAGATAAAATGATTCGTTTGACAATATCACAAAAGTCTAAGGGATTGGACCTTTTCTGATACTTCTTTGTAGTAATTTTCCTTCGTAGAATAAATAAATTTATTGCCTTAGAAAAAATAAGGTGAACCTTGATCTGAAATGCTAACAAATCTGGAAAATTCATAAACTGCCATATCTGTACATTATCATCTTCTGGAGGTACGAATACTTTGCTATATTCTCTACACATTACGAATCGGATATGAAGTACTGCATTGGTTCATTACTATTGAATTTATTGCTCTAATTCTAGGACTGAACCAGTATTCGATATATCTTTGCAGATACTGCCAGTAATAGATTTATTACTTATTTTGACCATGATTTGGCAGAATGTATAGGAGATAGGTGATTAGTGAATCCATCATTCCATCCACATGCTAATGGAGAATCTTCTGAAGATAAAAACTTAGACAGGTTGGTAGAAGATCTTAATCAATCAAATCAACAACTTTTACAAACTATAGAGAAACTAAAAACAGAGAATACGAAGCTTCAACTTTTCATAAATATCGCAGCACATGAGCTAAGAACACCTATTATGCCAATAGTCGGATATTCTGAAATGCTTCTTGAAGATATAGGAGATCGGAAGGAAATTAGAGGGATTATCTATAATGCAAAAAGACTAGATCAACTAGCAGGAAATATTTTAGAAGGTGCAAAAATTGAAAACCAATCGCTTCAGTTGAATAAAGAACAGTTTAATTTGAAAGATATATTGACAGATATCATAGACGACTATAACAACCTACTAACAATAAAAGAAAGTAAGGATGTCAAACTTCGATATGAACCAAAAGATATACTTATAGTAGCAGATAAAGTTAGGGTGGGAAGAGTCATTTCTAACCTGCTAAATAATGCCATTAAATTTACTTCAAGGGGAGAAATCACAATATCGGTCATAAAACTCAAACATAATAATAATAATAATAATAATGATGACGATGATGGAAGCGGAGAAATTCAAGTCAATATTAAGGATACTGGAACTGGACTGTCTCCTGCAATACTACCAAAACTATTCTCAAAGTTTGTTTCAACAGATTCTGGAGGTACTGGTCTAGGATTATTTGTATCTAGAAATATAGTTGAGGCCCATGGGGGCAAAATACAGGCACAAAATAATGATGATGGAATAGGTGCTATGTTTTCGTTTACTATTCCAAAAATGGCTAACTCACAGATTTATCATTCTAAATAATAATAAGAGTAAAGAGGCAATAATCATCATAGATAAATTTACATAAAGTAAGACGTACTGATACTAGATTTGGGTAAACATAGGATTAGAATACTAATTGCAGATGATAATAAGGACGTAAATATACTAATCGCCGCTACACTTGTCCTTAAAGGATATGAAGTCTATAAAACCTACAGTGCTGATGAATGTATAAGCAAATTAGAAGAACTTGAGGGTAAAGTT
>DASTCR010000126.1:0-5080 GCA_035710925.1 Nitrososphaeraceae archaeon
TGGATCAGTATCTTACTATTAGTTATCCTTTCATATATAAAACCAAAATGTCGATAAATTCAAATAGTTGAACCTAAAAGTACTATAAGATTCACAATAATATCCAGTTATGATCTCTAGCAAATCCAATAATGATATTGGACGAGGTAATCATAGGGTTAGTAACAGTGACAGCAGTCGAATATCAAACGAACAGGACGAAAAGAAGGTTAAGGATCTAAACAGAGAAATCATGATGATTTTTCAAATGTACAAAGCGTCGTATAGCCATACCTCAGCGGCATTATTGAGTGTTCTGTCTTATTTATCAGTTAATTATTTGACGCAGCATCCTGAAAATAAGCAGATTTTATATGAGTACTTTGAAAAGGAGTTTGAGAAGTTTTTAAATCTGATTAAAAAACATCAGCGTTGATGTGCTTTGTCTTTTATTGCTAATCTCTATTTTCAAGCTAAGCTCATAGTCCTTGTCAGAAATCATATTTGTATAGTATGGGGGCCAAATGAACTGAGTAGGTCCCCAGGAAACCGGAAAGCTTGTACACCAAATAACCTATTGAATTTGTAACGTATAAGATTTGTTAGAACACTATCATAAAATACAAACCTTCATAACAATATATGATCATATTTAGAATAATGAGTGACAAAAAAGAGATTCAGAAACCAGGACTGGATGCAGAAGACGCAAAGAAATTAGAGATAGATGAAGAACCAAAACCCACAAGAAAAGTTAGCCATCCGTCTACTCCCATATCAAATAAGGACGAGCCTAGTACTCACGACAAACGAAAAGGAAGAAGGACCATAAAGTAATTAGTCTAATTGATAAGCCACTTAACTTAGTCTACCACCAAAAATAAAGAGGGAAAGGGTTTCACGTAATCCCTGCAAGTCTGATCCTCGGATTATTCTTCACTATCTTCGTCTTCTTCATCATCTGTGTCATCGGTAGAAACATCATGGGTCGTTTCCGCATTGTCTTCGTCATCATCACTAGTGTTCTCCATCGAATCTTCTTCGCTATTGTCCATTTCTCTGTAACTTGATTCCATACAATCCTGTACTTGCTGTTCCGTAGGAGATCCAACTTCTTCAACATCAGAAAGACATGCTTGTAAGGCGTCGTAGGCCGCATGAGATGAGTCTTCTTTTCCATCTGAGTCATTGCTACCATCTTCCGAAGCTTCATCGTCATCTTCATCTGTCGTTGCTGCAGTTGTGCTTTCTTCCTCTTCCCCATCAGTATGTTCGTCAGTTCCAGAGCCGTCCGCTACGTCCTCTGCTATACCGCTATTGGGGATAAAATCTTCGTCAAGGTTCCAGTGACCTAAGGCTAGCGCTTGCGTCGGTGACGATATTGCCATGAGTGTAGCCAATAATGCGATACCAGCTACTGCCAATGGCATTGTTATTTGTTTTCTTATCATCATTCTCAGTGTGCAAGCCATATCAACTGATTAAACAGTTGACGACCATTCGTAGCGTTAATTTTGATTGGTTTTTGACATTGTATTTTGTGTCCATCCAAGAATTGATGATATTGGTATTTAACAAAGGCACTCTCAATTTAATAGTAGTCCTATCTGAAGGAGCATGGTTTGAAATACTAAATGTTTCTTAGAATCAAGATTGAAAGTCCAGTATTAATTAGCTGCTCGTACCAGAAATCTTTTATACTCAATTTATGACTGAGTAGGCAATTGTATACTCTTCAATGTACAGAATTACACTCTAATTCTTATTTCTATTTCTACCTCTCTTCTAGTTATTTCAGCTATTTTTACATTGGCTGCGTAGGAAACATGCTTTTTGTGGTAGGCAGTTAGCTTGTGGATCTGGATAATGGTCAGTCTCGAGATATCGCAGAGAAAATATTGCAATTTATACAAGATAATCCAGGTTGCCACTTACGTAAAATTAAGGAGACAATTCGTATTTCACAAGGAACAGTACAATACCATACGGATAGATTAGAAAAAATGGGAAGAATAACATCTACCCGTAGTGGCTTGTACAAACATTACTTTCGTGTTGGAATATTCCAAAACAATGAAAAGGAGATTCTGCAAATTCTAAGACAGGAAACAACAAGACAAATCCTTATGTTTATTGTGGAACGACAAGCTCCTACCCAAACTGATATTGTAAATAGCATTGGAATATCTGCGTCATCAGTTAATTGGCATATCAGAAGGCTGATCCAGTTCAGGCTAATTGAGGAAATCAAAGAAGGCAAATATAAGAGATATCAATTGCAGGATAGAAAGGTCTCTTCCAAATACATAACAACACTAATGCGAAATTACTATCCCGCCGTTTGGGAAATATGGAGTGATAGATTAATTGAAATATTTCTGTCTATGTCTCGGGGTGAAACAAAATAGTAATGATCCTTTCATCAGGATTTGAGGTGTTGATACTATTTTTTGTATTTTCAGGACTTTTTCTTCAAAACGATACTGCTGAAGGAGAACAATGGTATGACCGTATAGAGAGCACTATTCAAGCTGCAATTGGAATTTTTTCACTTCTATTATTAGGATTATCGATTTTGGCATACAAAAGAACTGGCCTGAAGAAAATAATACTCGCGGCAATTGCCTTTTCTCTTTTTGCCATTCAATTAATCTTGGAATCCCTGGAGGATACAATTGGTATTTTGGAAGAACCTCCTATCGGTGATATTTTGTCAGCCTCTATGACTCTTGCCATTTTGGTCCTATTTTTCTTAGCTATAGTCAGAAAGAATACTTGAAAATCAATACTACTGAAAAAATATCTGATACATTCCATGTGCGTGAGAGAATTTCCTACTATGCAGAGATGATCTCAATGATTCCTTTCGGACATAATAGACCAGCCATTCCTGAATATTCAGAGATGGCCAGTCATATAAAACAAGCACTAGACGATGTATACTATGGATTGAAAAATCCTAAACGAGCACTGGATGATGCAGCTACCAGATCGGCGGCTGTTCTAGGATGGTGGTTTCCGAATGGGATTAATGCTATATATGGACATTTTAAATTTCTATATTATTTGTTTGGGGTAATGATATGTATCAGTTTGTTTATTCAACGGCGGATCTAACCGCTTAATGTATGTACGTTGGCTTTTTTTGCAACCATTAGAAAATAATGGTAAGTAACGTAATCGGCACGGATTGATATCACGAGAAAAGTACTGGATTTCACTGCATCTAAGTAATCAATCGATAGTTCGCATTCTATTTTACTAGCAAGAATAGCCAATAGAGTCTAAGAGTCCATTCTCTCTCATCGTTAGCTAAAGTGTTAGAGATTGTTATTACACATTATTTAGATTGCCACTATTTTGGCTTTTTCAGATATAAACTTCGTTACTTTTTACTAGCCATTGGCTTGATATTGCTCGGGGAACTGTATTTCTCACTTCTTGGAAAAGGTAATGTGAAAAAAAAGGAGGCCCCTTTTCCATCCGCATTGTTCTCAGCCCATATCGTACCTCCATGGGCTTCTACAATACTCTTTGAGATAAATAATCCCAACCCTGTTCCTTGGAATGATTTTGAGGCAAATCTTGTAAATAGCCTTGGCATCATGTCGCGGTCAATCCCTTTCCCCGTATCCTTTATGCAAAGGAGAGCCTCGTTATTATCACTTAAACCAGATGAGATAGATATACTCCCTTCTTTTGTGAATTTCCTTGCATTCGACAGAAGATTAAAAATGACCTGAGTAACTTTAGTCCTATCTGCCTCTACAAAAACATCTTTAGGCTCATACATTATTTTCAATTTTTCTTCCGATGTATTGTTGCCAAGGTGCTCGTTTATTGTAATATCATTTATACAGTTTACAATTACGTCATTTAGATTGAATTGTTCTTTATTTAGGTTCAGCGAGTGACTGTCTATTCTGGTAGCATCAAGTATATTTTCCGTTAGATGCCGCAGTCTCTTTGCATTTCGGGTTATAACATCCATATACTCCCGCTCTTCAGGACCCACCTTTGGACGTATAATCTCGGACAAACCTAGGATCGGCTGAATAGGAGTTCGCAGTTCATGAGCTGCAATATTGATAAACTCGTCTTTCATTTTATCTGCCTCTTTTAGCTCTTCGTATTGAACACGGATTATTTGCTCTCTTTCTCTTGCAATTTTGGTATATTGAATACTTGATGCTGCTAGTAATATAATTATGATAAAATAGCCTGAATCTTTGAGGATATGGGCCACGTTATGTGCTGTATTAAAGTTTACAGATGAAAATGACATTATAATTTGGCCAAAAATGTCGATTACTAAAGCACCCAGTATCCCCTTATAGAAGAAGTCGTTTGATTTGTAAATTTTCTTTTTATAAAAGTATACTAAAGCTAGCGAGAAGAGAATAAGTGAAGGGATTTCATATGGCCTGTGTACCAGATAATCAGCTAATACTATGCCAGGAAAAATTGTGAAAAAAGAAAATACAACAACACTTATTGCTAAAACTGAAAGCAAAATCAGAGAATATAAAATGGTGTTATGTAATTTGTCAGCCTTCTTGTCTTTATGTACAGGTAAGGACGTCGCATCTTCTCCTTCTTGCTCCATTTCCTTAAACCCCTCATTTATTACCGATGCTGCGGGCTCTATGTCTGGTTTTGCTTTTGTTGCTGTAGTAATTATAAGGTCAGACAAGGGTGGTGAATATTTAATGACGGCTATAGCCAACATTGCACCAAGAAAAGTACGGCCAGCGAACCATGTCTGCGGAATAAAATACGCCAAGAATATGGAATTCCCTGCAGAGCTGTAGGACAAAACTGCATGCAGCAAGTCTATTATAGTTATGGTAAGAAATCCTATACCTACAAAAAGGCTGAATTTTTCTTTCAGTGTATAGGCTCTGGC
Organism: Nitrososphaeraceae archaeon; assembly: GCA_035710925.1. Lineage (GTDB taxonomy): Archaea > Thermoproteota > Nitrososphaeria > Nitrososphaerales > Nitrososphaeraceae > TH5893. The sequence goes on from DASTCR010000126.1 coordinate 4,886, forward strand.
TAGACAATAAAATGCTACTATAGCGGAGAGGACGACAGCAAACATTTCAAAGTAAAAGTGGTGAACATCTGACGTGACCCAAACGTTAGGGTTAACAGAGATAATTGCAATAAACGAAAGAATGATGGACGGTATAATGGTAAATTTAATTAAATATGGTAAGAGGTTTGATGATGTTTTATTTGTTATGTTGCT
>DASTCR010000127.1:0-3846 GCA_035710925.1 Nitrososphaeraceae archaeon
ACCTATACATTCCGAACTAGTAAAGATCCCGGAGGTCAGGACTTTATCAGAGGTTACTGGAAGATTTGACATTATAGTTAATTTAAACGCACGCACACTGGAGGAACTGCATAACGTTGTTATTGAACGGATAGGAAAAATTGAGGGTGTCCAAAATACGGAAACGTTTGTAGAAATGCAAAGAACTGAAAAAGAGCCGGTCTATGCAGTCCAGACATCACTAATGAGATAGCAACTCTAACTGAATTTAATAATGCCGCTCAGCGTGAATTTAGTGTCGGTAGATTCAAATAAGACCAGAGACGATTTTAGTTTACCCATTTGATGAGTCTGCCTGTTCTGACAGTAGTTCAACGCAAAACAATTGAGATACTCCAGACCCTAAAGCTAGCCAAGAAGACTAGCAAAGAAGACTATACTACACATTTGCGTCTCGTACTCCTTAGTATTGGTGCAGTAGGTGGAGTGGGCTTCATAATCAAATTAATAGCTGAATTCGTAACTTTCGGCGGCGGAAGGCAGTAGATCCGATTATAATTTGGTCAGATAGTAAGAAATAGGGAAATTGTAAGTTTTATGATTACAAATGTCTAGGTTAGCTAGTGAGCCTAGCTTTTATCTCAGAAATTAATTCTTGATGTTAAACGAACTTAATATTCATATCTTTCTCCCTCCCATTCATTTATTCGTATTAGATACGAAGTATTTTAATCACCCTTGAGTTTATCCTTGTCATTGAATTGGTTGATAGGATCATTCTAGAGGCGCCTAGAACGATAGCAACGTTAGGGTCACATAGCGCGCTTCAAATTCTCAAAGGTGCAAAGGACGAGGGTTTTGAAACACTGTTAATTTGCGAGGAAAAAAGACTCGGTCTCTACAACCGCTTTAAATTTATTGACGAAATTTTAACTATTAAACAGCATAGCCAGGCATTTGAAAAGAAAAGTCTGGAGCATCTTCACGATGCGAAATCGGTTATTATACCTCACGGGACTATGGTTGCATATTTTACTTATTCAGAAATTCAAAAAATTTCTATACCAATTTTCGGAAACAGAAAGATCCTTCAGTGGGAATCTGATCGAAATCTTAAGCAGAAATTGATGAACTCCTCACAGCTAATTACTCCAAAATCAATCCAAAGCAAGGATGAAATTAAGAATCTATGCATCGTCAAATTACACGGAGCGGCTGGCGGACGAGGATATTTTTTGGCGTGGAATAAAGAAAGCTTTGAAGAAAATGCTCAAGCACTAGTGAACCAGGGACGTATTACAGGTGAAGAAGATTTATTTATCCAAGAGTTTATTGTCGGCGTTCCTACGTATTTGCAGTTTTTTTATTCTCCGACAAGCAATCAAGTTGAGTTTTTGGGTGCAGACATACGTTATGAGTCTAATATTGATAGTTTAGGCAGAATTCCTGCAAGACAGCAACTTTCTGTAAATCTCGAACCTTCGTACAACGTTATCGGTAATATCCCTCTTGTCCTGCGAGAATCACTACTCGAAGAGGTCTATAAGATGGGGGAACGCTTTGTGAAGGCGTCTGAAGAACTTGTCCCGCCTGGAATGACCGGACCTTTCTGTCTCGAAGGCGTATATGATAAGGAAGGAATCTTCACAACATTTGAATTTTCTGCTCGAATTGTAGCAGGAACTAACCTATACATTAATGGTTCTCCATATTCTGATTTATTATTTGAAAAACCGATGAGTATGGGAAGAAGAATCGCGCATGAAATCAAAATAGCAAGCGAAAAAGGACTTCTTGATAGGATATTCACTTAATACACTCATGCGGACTGCTAGTACCATACAGAGCGAGACCCACATACCTACTAAAAACAGATATAATATTATTTTGTAATTCCCTGTAATAATAAAGGCCGGTATGCTGATTTCCCACATTTCCGATATTCATCTTGGGTATGCGCAATTCAACTTAGCAGAACGAGAGCAGGATATTTACTATGCATTCGAAGAAGCGGTAGATAAATCCATATCAGAGCATGCAGATTTGGTCCTGCTGGCTGGAGACATTTTTCACACTCCAAGACCAAGCGGATCCTCAATCGTTAAACTAGCAAATGAATTGAAGAGATTAAGAGAGGCTTCTATACCTGTGTATTTTATTCTTGGCGAGCATGACATCAGTCGGGTAAGGGACACACCAGTACCGTATTTATTCGAAAATGTCGGTTTGGCGAAAAGGCTAGAAGACAACCAGCCCAGACGTGAAGGTGAATTAACGTTGTTTGGATTCAATAAGGAAAGAAGAAGCAATATGGAAAATATGCTTCAAAAGTTTAAGGTAACACAGCAGATCGCTATGCAGCAAAAGGATAGTTATAATTCAAAGAATATACTTGTGCTTCACCAAGGACTAATTGAATTCAACAAGTTCGCAGGAGAACTAAGCGCTAGGGATCTTCCCAAGGGATTTGATTATTACGCAATGGGGCACTATCATGATCACTTGGAAGAACCAATTAGCACTCTTGTTGGAGGGGCAAATACCGGGCTTATTGCATATCCAGGTTCACTTGATCTGACTCCAAGTGACGGCCTGAAAGATGTTGGAAAGGGCTTTCTTTTGACAGACATGTCGGCACAAGAACCCAGGGTCAACTGGATAAAACTGGAAAACCGCAGACAAGTATTAGCTGAAGTCATAGATTACGAAAATATGCAGTCTGAACTACTTAAACTCACCAAGAAGGCCGATAGCCTGAAAAGAAAGCCAATCATTGTGTTAAAGATAATTGGGCAGAAAATAAACTCAAAAGTGGTAGCCACGAGTCTGATCAGATTAAATGATTCTTGTTTACATTATGTATGGCGTCATGCTGAGAGTCACGATTCAGCCCCAGAGATTTATGATGGAACTCCCGTAGATATAGAAGGAGAATTATACAGGTTGACAAGGGAAGTGTTAGAATCTGATGAGTTGGCTGCTTTAGCAATTGAAGAGATATTACCTGCTGCTTCCACTGGAGATTCACGCCAAGCCCTGGACATTGTATGGAGGTTGTATAACAACAGGCAGAGAAAAAAGATGTCTACCTTTCCCAATTATTACTGGAGTCCAAACAAAGATGAACACAATAAGGAATTGTCTTCTAAATGATAAAGGCTATTGAACTGGTGAACTTTATTTCTCATCGTAGAACGCTTCTCGCCTTTGATCGAGGAGTCACAATCTTTGTGGGACATAATGGCTCTGGGAAATCGAGTATTATAGATGCGATTACGTTTGCTCTATACGGGCAACATACCAGAAAGACAAATAAGAACCTTGTTCGCAGAGGATCGGAAGTTTCATGGCTGAACTTGAGGTTTTCTGTCGGTTCGAAGGAATATAATGCGTACAGACGACTAGGAAGCAACGGACAATCGCAGCTTGCGAAGTTTGACCAAGTTTTGGATTCAGGAAATATTGTTGAAAAAAATGTGGTTTCTGGAGAAAGAAAGCAATTCGGGGATTCCATGAGTGGAGAAATTGCCAAGACACTTGGTATTGATTACAAAAAACTAAGAGTAGCAGCAGTCGTTCAACAAGGTGAGTTGAGTAGCATTATCGACTCAAAGCCAAAAGAATTCAAGGAATTATTAAACAGCCTAATTGGTATTGATAGACTGGATTCTGCTTATCAAACAATGTATGAAGTAGTTGACGGGTTTAGAGAAAGATTGAGAGATAAGAACGGAGGGTTTGATGATAAGCAGATTACATCTATTGAATCAGCTATTCAAAGTAGGAATAAAGACTTGCAGGATGCAGAAAGGCAGTTAAAGAAATTGGAGTCTCAGAGAGATATGCTGAAAGAGCAAATATTTCACA
>DASTCR010000128.1:0-7564 GCA_035710925.1 Nitrososphaeraceae archaeon
AGATTAAAGGCGTTAAGAAAACGAGGTATGAAGATAACATATTACGATGAGCATATCCCAAAATGACTTCTGCAAACATACTCTAATACAGCCATTGTCATAAAAATAGGAGTTTAATGTCAACAGACTCATTTATTTCAAAAATAAAACCAGAGCACATAGTTTCGTTTGGCGATGCCATTTTTGCATTTGCAATAACTCTTATGGCTTTATCAATAGAGATACCTGATTTACCTCCAAATCTAACTGAACTTGAGTTGATGACTAAACTCGGGGAAATGTACACCGGATTTGAGAGCTACCTCATTAGTTTTGCTATTATTGCTGTATTCTGGATTTCGTATCATCAGATTTTCAACTTTATAATAGGGTCGCATATGGCAATTGTCTATCTGAACTTATTATTCCTTCTCTTTATTACTTTATTGTCAATTTCTACTTCACTTATCATAAATTATGGTTCCTATCAAGTGCCTTTTATTATCTATAGCATTGTTGTAATTCTCTCAAGTTCCTTACTTGCAGTCATTTGGTGGTATGCAACAAAAGATTACAAGTTGATTGACAAGAATGTTAATCCTCTATTCATAAGGGGCTCCATGATAAATCTAATTTCAATCCCAGTCATATTTGGTATTTCCATCTTCATTTCTTTTGTTGACGTGGATATTGCCCAATACTTCTGGTTAATTATTGTACCCATTAATATCACAATTAAAAGGAAATACAGACGCGAATTAGTAGAATAGAAATGGGTTCAATTACGTTAAGGTCTTAAAAAAACGAATGATATAGAAGACATAGTGGGCAGTTGTCCGTACTGCTCAGATTATCGAGAGCAAGTTAACGGCGTACGGGTAGATGAGAATTATAAATTACAAGAGGCGATAAAAGATGTAGATTATCGTCTATCTACAGTGGCCTCTCTCCCAACCAACTATGTATCCTCTAGCATAGTGTCCTGTTTCGGGACGAAAATCTTGGCAATGGTTATGATCCCACCAGCCATTTTGACATCCAAATATCCAGTCACCAGACTTATCTTTTTGGTTTCGACACCAATGGGGATCGCTTGAAGTTGTGCTTTGTGCATCAGCAGATTGACTAATTGTCAATGATGGGGCCAATGCAACTGACACTACAGCTAATGCAATTAGCAGTATACTGATCCTAACATTCATTAGATTTTCTATTGGTATGTTATATAAAAATTTTTATACACCATAGTTATCGTTATATTTAAATGGTAACGGACAAAAGCACAATAGTAATTCTGACCACGGTCCTAGTAATTGGAAGCGCAATTTCAATATCATCAATTTTACGACCTTCGATGGTATTTGCAAACCATGAATTCGCTGCTAACCTTACAGGGCAACAGGAGGTCCCGCCAGTCGACACACAAGCATCTGGCCAAGCAATATTTGTTGTTGACTTGCCGAAAAATGAAACAATTGACTATTATCTAAATGCTACAGGAATTCAAGGGGCAACTCAGGGACATATACATAGTGGAGCTCAAGGAGAAAATGGACCTGTAGTAGTAACCTTATTCCAATTCGAAAGCCCTCAGAATAATGTTACTCAAAACGGTAATTTTACTTCAGGTAACTTGGAGGGCCCAATGCAAGGAAAAACGATAACCGATTTGATGGCTGCAATGAAAAATGGTAGTACATATGCTAACTTCCACACTGAGCAAAATCCAAACGGTGAAGTAAGGGGTCAGATAATGGGTCCGAAATAGGACACATCTATTAAATTTTTTAAAAAAGATTTTCTTTATAACATCCTCATGTTGGACGGTAAACTTGTTTAACAAATAACAGGACCTACATCTTCCAGCTGAGATTAGTGTCACATTCTCATCCATCTCAACTATTTGAACCATAACCATGTTTCGGTATCTTGATATTTCAGCATTTGTCTGGGAAGAAGCACACCTCATGCAAGCCAAGGGACTAAAGCAGGAATGACAGTTTAGCTAGTACCGAACCAAAAGTTGACAATGACTGGGAGAATATGGAATTGGCAAAGTATAGATACAAACCCTTTTGTTAGATTAAATAGAATAATTAGTTGTGAAATCTGAATACTGGAAATACTTCGAACAGTCGAAGGTTATTACATCCATTTTACTTTTGATATCTGTATCATCAATGTTATTAAATCAACTTGAAAATTCAATAGGACAAGAACAGCAGGAGGCTAAAGTGGAGCATAAAAGTACAATATCTATAGTTAACTTCAGTTATCCTCTAAATAGTACTATTAACTTAGGAGTTCCGTTTCTGATTCAATATGACAATACAACTAGCGTGAAGTCATTGGGCAGCGCCTCCCTGGATAATTTTATTATAACATTTGCTGGACGTGGAATATTAAATGGAACTATGAAGTATAATGATAATGGCACTGGGATTTTCTTGACCAATCCTGCTGATGGAACCGTATATCAAAAGGGAGTAATTGAATTGAGAATAGAAAATAGTAGTGAAAGTATAAAAACTACTTATGAATCACTTGGAATCCCAATACGACAACAAAATCCTGATAAGCATTTACTTATGGATAGTGGAGCTATGTTTTTCAATACATCATCAGCAGAAGATGGTAAACTGTCATTTCTCAATAACAACGTAGCAATTTACAAGGACCTGTTGGATCGTGATATGCTCAATCTTACAACTTTTGCATGGGAATGGAACTAATGGTAAAACTGCGGCAATCAGTTTTTTCTTAGCTCTTCCTGAAGATACCAAAATGCTTTTACTTATTAACAATATATAGCCTGCCTTGTCTCTAGAACAGGTACGCCTATGAGGCTAATGATGCAGCCCGTCACATTAGATGGAAAAGAAACACTTGATGATATCTCCTTCGTTATATCGGCGGTGCTCCCTCTATTCAGATTCAAAGAGCAAAAAACTCAAATAAATCAACCAATAGTCCAGGTTCCTAAGTACGTGTTCGATAGTGCAAGACAGCAATACCGATCCGATCGTTTACTCTCATGGTTAGAGCAAACCCTGAGACCATCAAATGACGTAAAGTTGGTAGCCCTATGTAATTTCGACGCATACTTTGGTAATTATAACTTCTGCTTCGGTCATGCAATTATTGGAGGGAGCGTAGCAGCTGTATACTTTCAAAGATTGTTACCTCATTCCTATGCTGATGGTGACGACAGGTTGCGAGATCTATTCCAAAATCGCCTCATAAAAGAAGTAGTGCACGAACTCGGCCATACTTTCGGGTTGCGACACTGTTTTCGTAATTCGTGTGTTATGCACAAGAGCAAGTCCGTTAATGATACCGACAATAAGAACGAGAAATTTTGCAACATATGCTCGAATTCCTTTAGATTGCATCCGAAGTCTCTAGATCATTCACGGAAGCACAACGCGGGAAATTACAGGAATAACAGTGTTCGGCCGATAATGATCAACACAGAATAGTCAATAACGCTGCTGCAGGAGACTCAACCAATCTATGACTAAGAGTTCATTAAAAGAATATCTTTTGTTTAATAGAAATATTCTTATTGGTTTTGTCGGTGCGTTTCTAACTGGCGCTGCAATTAGCCAGGCAATAGCAGGATTCACATCCCCACTTGTTAATTCATTAATTTCTATAGTTGCTGAACTGGGTGTATTCCTTTCAATATTCGGCGTTTTGTTCTATTTTGACAACAAAGACAAGTTCATTGACGAAAAAGGGAAAAGAAGTGAGTCTGGAAAAGTAAAGTGGATCTTAATAAAACTAGCATCAACTCTTTCAGTCGCAGAAATAGAATATAATACTGTAAAGCCCGCTATTCACTTTTGGCTCCTGACCCTGGATTATCAACCTTTCATTGCCTCAACTATTGCAAGTGTTATTGCCATAGTAGGATACCTTGCTGTTGCAGACTCTATGGCCTATCTCACTCGATTGTTTAAAAAACCATAATTGTCTGTAAGTATCTCTGGTTTGTCACATAAGGTTTTAAACTAATAGTTGAAGTAACCTTCCATTTAAGAGTGATGAACTAAAAATAATTTCATATGTTGAGAATTCAGGGAAAACGGGTTGCATATTTTTGTTCCTATTACCGCGCGCGCATATGGTTATAACAAAACCAGGGCATTTGGCTAAATTGTCTTGAGTTTCTAAAGGAGTGATTGATGGTGTTATTATGCTTAAAGTTAGTGTGCCTTATCCATAATCATTCGCCATCATCGTTCTCATTCTGCTCCTCTTCTTCTTCTTCACTAGCTTCACTATCTCCGCCAACCTCATTCTCAGCGCCCTGTTCTTCGGTGTCAACCTCATCCTGCTCATCCACAGGTGGAGGAGTAACAATATCAGGTGAGGCTACTGGGGCACCTCCTTGTCCTGCAGGCGAGATCCTGTAGAGGCTTCCTAATCCATCTGCTCCTCTATCAAATGTGAGAATATACAAATTACCATCAGGACTGGTCTCTATATCAGTAATTCCTGCAAAACCTGTACCAAATGTAACAGATGATATTTCCTCATCACTATTTGCAATAAGATCACTTAACAAGGGATCACTTTCCAAAGCCATACCAGTTCTATCAGCATTTGGTTCAAAGTAAAAAAGTGTGCCTGTGGTTATGTCTCCTACAAAAATGCCATTTTCATAGCTGGGTCCAAGTGCTGTTGAATTGAAAAATTCAATATCAGTGACTCCTCTTGATTCTGACCAACTAAAAACAGGATCGGCATATTGTGAACCAGGTATGTTTACTAAACTTGATTCAGATACCCCTGTATTGGCAGCTATTGGACCCATCACTTGCTTCCATCCGCTATTAAATCCTGGTTGAACCAGATTAATTTCATCAAAAACATCTTCCCCGTTTTCTGCGTCCCAAAGTTTTCCCGTCACAGGATCAAATTCAATTCCGAAACTATTGCGTATACCGTAGGCATAATATTTACTCAAAGGATTAGCCGGATCGCTTGAGAGTGGATTACCAGAACTGGGAGACCCATCTGCCGGATTTACTCTAAGTACAACTCCAGTATCGTCAGGAGCCGGACCGCTCTGGAAGTTTTGAAGCTGTCCTTCCCTTTGCATTTCCCCTACTATTACGTAAAGCTGGTTATCTGGACCAATCTTTAGCTTCCCTCCTTGATGATTGGTTCCAGGGCCAGACGGAAGATCTGCAATTAATTGTGGATTTGTAAGAGATGTACCATCCCATGTATAACTATAAACTCTATTTCTGACATCACCTTCGGTTGGTAGCCCTGGAACTTGGGCTCCACTCTCTGTAACGTAGAGAAAGACCTTATTGTTCATTTTCTCAATTCCTAAAAGTCCACGTTCGTTATTGCTTTCAACTCCTTCTAGCTGCAGCACAGGTTGCGGTTGCAACTGACCATTTGAGATGAGTCGGACACTTCCTTCCTTTTCCAATAACAAGATATTATTCTCATCTAAGAATGCAATGCTTGTCGGAGATGACAATCCATCTAAAACTAATTCAGCCGTCAAACTAGGCACGCCGATTGAGGGTTGTGCAAGAGCTGGAGAAATGATATGAAGAGAGAGAATAATAGACAGAGCTAGTATTAGAGTGGACATTATATAGTAAATTCTGCTTAGGCCATTTCTGTATGTCATAATAGTCTCATATACAAGCCTGGCTGGCAATAATAATAGTCTTTCTGAATATGTAATAGGCAAGTTCAAATATTTCAAAAATTGGCCCACAATTACAGCTGAAGTCCATGGAGCATTCAAATAAAAAACCCCCCAAGGGTTTGAAGGTTCTAGTTTCTTATATCAGTATTCAATTCCGAAATGTTTATTCTAAAACCTATCTAGCTTTCTTTTCCGAATTAGTATAATAATATATTTTTATACTAAATTTACAAAAAAAATATTTTTGTTAACGAAATGATACTTGTATGTGCCTTCATTCACATATTTCAATATCGTATTGTCAGTAATTCTTTCACTTTTATCTTTAAACTTTATTGATGATAAGAATACCTTGCATATTACATCTCTTTATGGGCAACTAATAGAAAGCGCTCCACCTCAACTTTCACCTACTCAAGAAATTGGAGTTAAAATTACCTCTCCATCAACTGGCAGCAGCATATCTATTGGTGAGAAACAAGGTCCTCAACTTGAAGTCTCAGGCACATCTACAGATAATTCGAATACCGATTGCCAGGTTTCAGTAATAGTAAATGGTATGAAGCCATATCAGCTAGTAAGTGCAAATGGTAGCGGTGGAATAAATGATTTTTCGTCTTGGAATTTTCTACTAAATTCTAGCTATGCTTCCATGAATGAAGGTCCAAACAACAAAATAACGTCCAAAATAGTGTGTCCTCCTAATTCAACAAAGTGGTACAGTGTAAATGTGACTGGAATTCTCTCAAATGCTACAATTCTAAATATCACATCTCCGTCCTCATTTGAACAGATTTCAACTGGCTTCGTGACAGTTCATGGAACATCTATAGATGATTTCTATAGTGATTGTGAAGTATATGTCAGAAAAAATAATGGCCACTTTGAAAAGGCAACTGCAGCAGGATTAACCGGAGTAAGGGATTATTCATTTTGGAAATTCTCTGGTGACAATTCTAGCTTAATTACTCCAGGAAATACAAATACCATAACAGCAAAGTTGTCATGTAACGATAAAATCAGGCAAGTAGATGAGACTTCAGTTGCTTCTCTTAATAGCGGTGCTCAAAGTACCTCCGACAATGTTGTATACGCAACCGTCAATGTAGTAGGTATTAATGAGCCCCCAATAGCCGAAGCCCGTACCGATTGGGAAGAAACAAGGGAAGGTGAGGCAGTTATTTTAGATGGTAAGCAGAGTAGCGATCCCAACGGAGATCCACTGACCTTTTTATGGAAACAAACAGGTGGTGAGAGGGTCACTATCTTAGATGCTGACAAATCAATAATGAACATCAATGTACCTGATAGTCTTAGAGAAGATACAACCTTAGAGTTTGTGTTGACTGTGATAGATAAATATGGTAAAATAGACACAGACACCATTAGTATAGAGGCAATAGCTAATTCAGAACCTGAAGCTGATGCTGGTAGTAGCAAAGAGGCTGCTACAAGTGAACAAGTCACATTGGATGGGACGGACAGTCTTGACCCAGATCCAACTGGACAGATTATCTCCTTTAGCTGGGAGCAAACCGGCGGTCCCCCTGTGAGTTTACAGGGCTCCAGTCAACCCATAGCATCATTTTCTGTCCCATCAGTACAAGAGGATCCTACGTTTGAATTCACACTTACCGTAACAGATAATGAGAATGCTCAAGATACTGACAGCGTGGAAGTTGATGTGGAGGCGCCACCGCCGCCTCCACCACCACCGCAGCCCGCTGAGGAAACAGGTGGTATTAATTCTGGAAGTATCAACAATAACATTGACGAATTAGAGGACGAAGAAGAAGAGCTTGAACTTGACTAGGAGTTCTTAAACCATCACTAACATTAGGTAACTTATGCCTATCAAGAAATTCGGATTAGGAATAAAATTTAAAGATGCTCTTCTAAAAACACATT
>DASTCR010000129.1:0-28474 GCA_035710925.1 Nitrososphaeraceae archaeon
GATATCCTTATGTGAATCGATAGATCGCCAGAAGGACCTCTCATATCGTATCGCCTTGATTCTCTTCTCCTTAATCATTACCGGAAGGGCAGTTACCTCAATGTTGCCGCTGTCCGGCAGATAACCAAAGACATCTGATCCGAAGTAATACACTCCAGCGTTGATCCACCTGTCCTTAATTTGTGGCTTTTCTACAAAGCGGATGATGTTGGAGTAGTTGTCTAGCTCGATCACACCAAACGGACTTCTCAGGGGAACAACTGCTATAGCGGATGACGTTGCCCCGTCGCGTAAGACATTCGGATCGAGATCTGTCAATATGTCTCCGTTCACCATGAAAAAACCATCATTTTTTGCTCCGCCCAAGAGACTCTGGGCATTCTTGAGCGCTCCGCCAGTACCCAAGGGTTCTTCTTCTACGGCATATCCTACCTTCACTCCGAACCTGCTCCCACTACCGATGTAATCAATAATGTGTTCTTTTAGATATCCTACGCAGATTACAATTTCACCAATTCCGAACTTTTTGAACCATTTTATTTGCCATTCAATAATGGGTTGATCTAGGACCTCTATCATAGGCTTAGGCCTTTCGTCAGTCAACGGTCTCAAGCGCTTTCCTAATCCGCCAGCGAGTATAACCGCTTTCATTAGGTCTCTTACTACACTTTAAGAAAAAAAGTACAGATAATTATCTGTTTAAGTTCCCGCCTCGAAATGGCTTCCGGGATTAACCTGTCTAAGTAAACACCATATAATGTTCTGCCTTTAAATCCATATGACAAGCTGTGTCACTCTCCCTCATTCCTAGAATAGATATACAAACCATCGAGAAACACTCTCTGATCCTTACCTTTTACTTTAGTCGAAGATTCGATATTGGCTGCTGTCTGAGAAACATCCTCAAGGCTAGGGCCTTCAACAACGACATCATCACCCATTATGCTTACTTTTGTGGTATCGCCCACTATGTGCGAAATCCTAGCCGATCGTTCACCAAAAAAGTTTTCAACATGTATCTCTCTGCCTTTGACTCTTACAGAAATTGGAAAGTGCGCAAAAACTATTTTTAATTTGTAAACATACCCTTTTTCGACACCTTTGAACATGTTAGAAATAATGCTTTTTGCCGTGTTGGTTATCGCAAGGTCACTCTTTCTTTTTCCTTCCGGTTCTATTGTTACCGTCCTGTCAGTTACGGTTATCGCCGCCGGCAATTTGTGGATATCTTTGCTTATAGTTCCTTTACGACCGGTGACTACCACAATATGGTCTTGTTTTATTATATTGACGTTTTCCGGGATCGACACCTCGGCTTTTTCTTTAGTAGACATAGCCTATTAAAATACCTCCAAGACCTCTTTCCTGCGCTTCATGGTGCGACATTATTCCTTCGCTTGTAGAAACAACTAATAATCCCATGCTATAGGCTGGAAGATACTGACGCTCCCAGTCTAAATATCCATCCTTCTTTACGCTGAATCTAGGTGTTATAACTCCGCACTTCGTGATTTTCGCCAGCAGTTGAATCCGAAACTTACCAGCCCGAGCATCATCAATTTGTTCGAATTCTCCGATGTAGCGATATTTCTGCATAGTCCGCAAGACATCACTTGAAAACCTAGAAGAAGGGATTACAATACACTCTTTTTTCCTTCTTGTCTCGTTATTATACAGAGTCGTGAAGAGGTTAGATAATACGTTTAAAGCGGGCATTTTGATTGTCAGATCACCGTTACTGATACTTGATAAAACCCAGACTTGAAGCTACTTCTCTGAAACATTGTCTGCATAACATCAGGTCATACTTCTGTATTAATGCTGTGTATTGGCCGCATCTTTTACACCACCTGGTTCCCTTTCCGTGTGTCAATTGTTTCCTACGAGTCAGGCCGTATTCCCTAGGTTTTGGCATTATGCTATTTCAACTCCAAAGGACTGTTTCAAGAAACCTATTGCATCTTCTCTTTTTATTCTATGGTTTTTTCCGATACTAGATTTATTCCTTCTCCTGGAGATCCTATAACCTGGCCTGGACAATGCCATACACACGTCCATACCAAAGATGCCTATCTCAGGATCGTACCTAGTGCCCGGAATGTCGATGTGTTCATGAATACCTATAGATAAATTGCCGAAATCATCAAAAGATGAAGCCTTGATTATATTGCCCTTTGCAGCTATGACTCTTTTTATAAACTCCACTGCTTTGTCCCTTCTTAGCGTGACCATGGCACCTATGGGCTCCCCCTTGTGAATTCCGAAATCTCTAACCGTATTTTTAGCCCCACAAACCTTCGGCCGCTGCCCGGTAAGGACGTTTAACGCCCTTTTTGCCTTCTCTACCGGTTCACCTGACCGCCCGACCCCTATATTAATTACGACCTTGCTAATGGCTATGTTCTTCATCGGGGAAGAAGTAGTTTGGGAACTCATTCCTGGCTCACCTTAATCGCAGGTTCCTCGGGGACCACAGGAATTACAATATCAACCGGTAGCTCTACAGATCTGTTGCCGAAAGACAGAAGGGCTCTTTTAGGAAGAGAGAAAATTCCCTCTCGAACATCTTCCACCCTTCCAATTACCCCTGCGTTTTCGCCCCGGGTGACAAGTGCAGAACAACCTTTTTCGAATTTGATGCGATTTGTAACTTTCATCTCGGGGATGCTTAGGATGCAGCTATCTCCAACATTCATTTCTTCATCACTAATAATCGTCTTCCCATCATGGAAGCCATATTGGAGTTTTCCTCCCTTTACCTTAACCTTTCTACTTACCTTGGCTATCTTAGATTTGGTTCCCTGCCGAGATATAGGGACGGGTCGCAAAATATCTGAGTCTTTAGCGATAAACCTAAATGCTTCCCCAGAAGGAATGAACTCTAGTACATCCATTAAACCTATTGCTCTGTTCACATCCAGGCATAATTGCCCGTCAATTTTTACTTTTCTGCCTTTAACAATAATCTTTGCTTCGTGCATCGTCCTGCATACCTTAAGAATGTCTCTTAAAACGACTCCTAACGGATAGGAACTGCTTTTGGAATGAGGACCAGGGCTGACATTTAGAACAAATCGACTCCGTTTCCTCTCGATTTTCCAAAAATTAGGAGCCGCTTGTCTCTTTAGCTTTGTACCTCCGCCCTTGTTTGCCATCAACTATCTCCCTTTTTCAATCGCTTTCTGCGCCTCTTTTTTGGCTTCGAATTGGCTCCTGCCCTGTCTTTAGATATCTTACCCTGCAGTGCATTTTGGCGACGTTTATCATCCAGGTTAAGACTAGAAATTGCAACATTCGAAGCGTGAATCTTAACTTTCACATTTCCTCCACGTATTTTTTCTCTTTGGATTCCTTCAATTGCCAATGTTCCAGTCCTCGTACTTACGGACTCAACTTTTCCTTCTATTCCGCTGTACTCGCCTCTCATTACTCTTACGGTGTCTCCTTTGATAACCCTACACGATCTATGTTTATACTGTTGATGCAAGTTGTCGTCGAGATGAGCTGCTATCGATGAGTCACGTGTGTGCTTTGATATCTGGGCTAGCTTTGGATTTAATTTTGACATACCAATAGACCTAAATTATTATTGATGCAAGATTGGCTATCCTTGGCCACTTCTCTGCTGCCTCCGCCGCTACGGGGCCCTTTATGTCTGTACCCTTGATTTCTCCTTCAGGTGTTACAAGCACAGCGGCATTGTCCTCGAATGTTACCCGCACTCCACTTAGTCTTCTAAGAGGATATTTTTGTCTTATGATTACAGCTCCAAAGATCTGTTTTCGGAGATCCGATTTGCCTTTTTTAACAGTCACTGTTATAAAATCTCCCACGGCGGCTGATGGCATTCTGGAATGCCTCCCCTTATAGCGATTGACCATGGCTATCTTTAATATTTTTGCTCCTGTATTGTCGGCGCATATTAAAGTAGCGGTAACTGGGAGCGCCCTCGTAATATAGGGGCGGAATTCTTCTACTCCTTTCGCAGAAACAGCCCTTGTCTTAGCCGCCATTGGTCTCGCTCGCCTCAATAACCGTAAATGAAACCGTCTTCGAAAGTGGCCTACATTCTGCTATTCTTACGTGCTGGCCCTCTTTTGCAGTAATGCATGAGGGTAGATAGGCATGTACCTTGGATTTACTTCTCTCTAACCTTTTATATTTAGGAACGGGGTGAGGATATTCCCGCGCGACAACCGCCATTTTATTTGATTTTAAGCTTATTACTAGGCCACTAAACGACTTACCTCTAACAGGCAGTGACCCATGAAATACGCACTGCGGGTCACTACAGGTCTTTCTGGGAGAAGCGACGGATATACCAATATTTCTAACCATCTTCAACACCTATCGCTTTCTTGAGATTCGATCCTCCGGTCTACCTATCAATGAAGAACTACTTATAAAGCAAACGCCAGAGTCAAGTTTAAATCTTATAGTAGTATTTCCTTTCGGCACCACTTTCTTCCCCCTTGTTGTTCTGACCAAAATGGTATTCTTTGTTTCACCGATAATGCTCCCGCGTATGGTTTCGGAGGCCGTAGACGGGTTCAAAATCTGAACTTCAAGACCAATAATTTCATGAGATAAGATGGTATCTGCTTTAATCAAAGTTCAGACCTTTTTTTCTCTCAGAATGGTTAATATCCTTGCAATGTCTCTTCTAATCCATTTGATACTGCCAGTCTCCTTTTTTAATGTGCCCTTTGCTTTCTCCGATTTCAGCTTTATAAGTTCGGACTTAAGCTCCGAAAGTTTCTCCGCTAACTCAGTTTGAGTCATGTCCTGAAGAACCCGCAGCTTAACTCTAGCCATTGGTTGTTCCCTCCGCAGTTAACTCCTTTGCGGGTTGTTCTTTCTCTGAAGATGAGACTTTATTTGTAGTAGCCTCATTCTGGATCGAAGAAGCTGTTTCCTGTGGAGGCAAAGTGGTTTCCTTACTTTCTTGGCCATCTGCAAGTTCGAACTCCGACGGAAGTTCATTTTTCAAAGCAATACGAAGCTGCACACCCATCAGACCCATCTTGGTCAATACATGGGTTATCCCAGTGTTGACTACCCGTGAGGCAACGTCTCCACTCTTGGGGATTATTCCAGCAGAGTGTTTCTCAAAGTGGGCTCGCTCACTTCGGAGCTTTCCTGAGATAGAAACCTCGACTCCTAGGGCTCCAGCGTTCATAACAGTATTGATTGTCCATAGAGCCGCTCTCCTAAAAGCCGTGCCCCTCTCGATTAATTGTGCTATTCTGTTGCACATTATTTTCGGATTTAATTCCGGGACCGAGACTTCCATCACTGAAATTTGTGGACTATTAAGCCCAAACTTCTGCTCAAGTTTAGCAGTAAGATCCTTAATACCCGTCCCCTTGCGACCGATTACAAGTCCGGGCCGAGTCACGTACAAGGTTATCCTGGTTCCTATGGGCGTTTTCTGGACGTCGGCAAATCCAAATCCTGCATCCTTTAGCGTTTGTGATAAAAATTCGTCAAGTTCCATGTTTCTGTAATTGCTCTTTATAACATTTTTTACAGCGTTCATTTTTCTTACCTTATCTCCTTGGCAACTAATTCCACCTGCACCAGCGTATCTATTTTTGGTGTTGATCTTCCCATCGCTCTGGGCATAAATCGCTCTAGTTTCCGAGCCTTATGGACTACCGCACTAATTATCATAAGCCTATCAAGATCCATTCCCTTATACTCTGCATTAGACTCCAGGTTGTCCAGGAGCCTTAGAAATTCCCTCGTGGCTTTTTTTGGAAACCTGCCTGCAAAAAAACCATCACGAATATTTGACCTGTGAGCAACCTCATTATTGTATCTTCTATAAGGCACAGCAATATCCTTTGATAATACCCGCTCGAGGAATTCTCTTGATTTCTCCAGAGACATTCCCTTTATAGCGAGGGCAATTTCTCTTGAATGTTTGTGAGAAATATCTTTATCCTTTATTCTCGCTCTGACATGCCTGGATTTGTCGAATTCTTGAAAGGCATAGTTATGCTTACCCATAGAAATCTCACTTCAATGGAACATACAAGCTGGATCTAGAAGATCCGACCCCTGGAGCGCCATGCTGGACTCTCTTATTAGTAATAGCATACTCACCCAGATAATGTCCAATCATTTCTGGTCGTATCAAAACCGTTGAAAAATCCTTTCCATTATGAACCTGTATACTAAGACCTATCATGTCAGGAAGAATAATCATGTCTCTTACATGGGTCTTTAGAAGGCTTTTCAATTTTCCCTCCTTTGCCAACTTTATTTCTTCGCGCAATTTTCTCTTCTCATCGTTCATATACTTATCAACTCTTTTATCAAGCGATCTACGTTGTCGCGAATTGAGAAGTGGTAATATGGATTCTATAGAAGATGACTGTAATTGCTGCAGTGAATAACCTTTGAACTTAAATTCACGCACCATTAGGATTCAGTAATCACCAGTTACTCTGCTCCTTTTAAATCTAACTAGCAAAAAGTGAGAATTAAACAAGGCCCAAACGAGTTGCAAGTTCCCGTGCTCCTCCCTCCGCTCTGAACTTTATGATTGCTTTTTTCCCCCGAATTGTTTTAGCCGTATTTACCTCATTCGTATCAGCTTCATAAACTATTTTCATGGCCTCGAGAATTTCTTTTTTTGTACATTTTTCAGTTACGATGAAAGTCAATTTATTCTCTTTCTCAATAACATTGAACGTTTTCTCAGTTACATACGGCTGGATAAATATGCTACTTGCCTTTTCTGCGGATATCGTTTTCTGTTTCTTTCCTTTCCCATTCATTATTCGCTTCACTTCATAACCAGTAAATGATCTTTACGTCCGTATTTTTCGAGACACTCCAATGATCCCTTGGAAAACACGGTCAGTCTGATTGGTTTTGCCCCGGGAGCCAAATCAAGCACACTTAGTGAATCAACATCCTTTACGTCTATACCGGGTATAGAAGTGGCAAGCCTGCAAACGTTTGAGCCTTTCCTTACCACAACCAGCGCACTGGTTCCGGCGCTCTTTGCTCGACTACCATTTTTCGTACCTTTGACCTTTGATGTACCAGTTCTTGAGAGATCTTCTGCTAGTCCAAAAGCCAATAATGCTTGGACAAGATCTCGCGATTTGGTAATTGATTCTATGCTATCGGAAGCTATAATAGGAAAATCCGAGATTCCTTCCACACGGTGGCCCCTGCTTACAATAATATCCTTATGACTAGTAGCTGCTATGGCAGAGGATAGAGCCAACTGTCGTTCCTTTTTATTGATTTTTTTGTAGATGTCTTTCCATGACTCAGGAGGATGGGCTATCCTGCCGGCTCTTACTCCTGCCACTCCTGCAGCTTGACCGGCCCTGCTGAATCCCTGGCCCCGAATTCGTGCAAGCCTTGCGATTCCCAGCCCAGTATTTCGTGATTCTGCACTTACCAATTCCCCAGCTGCTGGATACCGACCTTGCTCTTGGAACGTATGCGAGAGCAAATTGATATAGGTTCGACGAATCACGTCTGGCCTGTAGGGAGTTTCGAAAACATGAGGTAATTGCACTGTACCCTCAGCTTTCCCATGTGTTGACCTTACGATTAATTCAGTCTTCATACGGTCACAACCTCTACAACTTTTGGCTCGATTACTTTTCGTCTGGTTTCCCTCATCGGCTGGCGAAGTTTTACTATTCTTTTTGGAACACCTGGCACAGAGCCTCGCAGCACCACGTAGTCGTCTCTAACGAGTCCAAAGTGCTTGAACCCTCCTCTCGGATTGATTAGTGGCTGCTCTTCTTTGTCGGTGGACGACATCAATAAAATGCGTTTGTTATATTCGGTTCTTTGATGAAACCCTCTTTGACCCTGTCGAGCAACAGTATACATTACGACAGCAGGAGAGATAGGCCCTAGTGTTCCAACCGCCCGCACACTCTTTCTGGACTTGTGCTGCTTCCTTTTAACTCCGAACCTAGTAATCGGTCCCTCGACCCCTTTACCCCTTGTAATACCGAGTACATCTACATACTGTCCCAGCTGAAAAACATCGTTAATTCGAATGTCTTTGCCAAACAGACCCTTGACGTACTCAAATTTTTTCTGGTTGTCATTACCTGAAACGGCTATCTCAAAGACAAATGGTTTTTTCTGAGGTAGGTTCGCATCTCTAGGAACCACACTGACAAGCGCCATAATGCTATCTATGGAGGACAAGCTCGCATCTGCTTTAGCAAAAAAGTCCTCTTTATACTTTAGATCTGTCTTACGTATAAGTTCTTTTGGGGCATCTTTAGAGTAAACATCGAACCCCACATACCTGCCGTTAACGCCCCTCTTATATCCGCGAATACCTACAACCCGAATAGGTGGCGTCGCTATGACTGTGGAGGGATTCAAAAATTGCTTCCCAAAATTAGGAGTCCTGTCACGGTCGTCCACTGTCATAACATTAATTCCGCCAGCTTTAAAGCCCGCAAAACCCATGAGGTTGGGCTTTTCTTCATGCAAATCGGGCCAATTCCTAATTCTCGCCTCTTGGCTCTTGGCGCGAGAGCGAGGTCTGAAGGCAATACTTCCTCGGCGAGGTGCACTGTATTTTCTGTGGCCCATCGATAACCCAAACTTGTCTTTTGCCCGTTAATAAATTTATAACTTTACTGACAACTACCTAGCAAATAGTCTTACCATCTTGCCTAATCAGCGTAGTAAAAAAAACCTGTAAGATCATGAGTACAAATAATAATTAATAATGGCAAGTGCTCCCAAAAATGCCTCTTCTAATCTAACAGTCCGTGTTCCTTGAAAAGGGAACATATTAACAACGAATGGATATGAACTGAAATTGAATCCTTCATCTGATAGAATCTCGTGCACGCCTCGTCTAGGCGATCCAAAGACTATCAGAATAGTCTGCTTAAACTTCAATTCATGCTGTATCCTGGACTCTAACTTTTTTAGCGAGACCCCTTGTCTTGAAGTAATAACTAATACACTATTTGTAATATGGGTAAGTAAAGAATGTAAGGATCTTGCATCGTCTACCTTAAAACCCCAGTATTGATTGATGTTTGTTGGATCTACTTCTTCGGCTCGAAGATTCGGATAGGAGGACTTTATTCTCAAATTCAGTTTCTTTCCGATTGGAGCATCGCCCTCGAATTGAATGGGGTGACCTATACCCACATCGACAAATAATTTTCCCTTTGTACTTACGACGACACCAACCCTTATCTCACCTTCTCTCACACTCTTTGCATCCTGCCAGTCTTTGTGATGGGGAGCTCTAATTGGCGGGAGCATTCCGGTATACTTGAGCTCCGACATACGCGGGAATAGAAGCTTTCGCAAATATTGTGGTGTGTCTAAATATTTCAGTATTAATTTTATTAGTTTCCGATCTGACTTTCCAGAGTTAAATTCCCTGTCTTGATATAAATAAATAGTTCTTACATTAAAAATAGAAGATGCCCTAGCAATTTGGCCAAGCTTCAAGGTCTTGCCAAGAAGTGTCTGCTCGTCCGATAAGCATGAGTCAGGTATCGCCACAGATATATCTATAGAACTTGGCATTATTCCTGTATCAAATTCTGTATCACCTTTTCTAGGTCGCTGCTCGCGCCAAATACCGTATTTCTTAATCTTCCATTCTTATCTATAATAATTGTAGAAGGTGTTCCCCTGAGAGAGAATTCCTCAAAAGTCTTGGCGGAATATTTCTTCGTATTCAGGTACTGTCTAACACGTTCGAGAATGTCTAACTTGTCTCTTTCGCTGTAAGAGCGATAGCCTTCTACGTTGGACTCAATAAAGTCTTTTATTCTACTATCAGTCACTGGAAATGTTTCCTTGACAACCAAATCCATTGCAACAGGAAAAGGGATAGAATATGGCAGTTTGTTTCCTGGCCGTAATTGACCATATTCTCTTAAGGCTCTCAGGGTTTCGCCGACTACTTCTCCGGTTGACAGCAACAATCTCAAGTTATCAAGGGTATTTTTGTCGTAGTCCTCAAAGGCCGTGGCCAGGCCGAAGATTGTTACAGGATCCTCACGATGGCGCCTGAACAAGTCAATGATTTGAGGAATTCCATATAGAAAGCAACCAGGGCAGTTTACTTGAAAAACTTCAACTACAACAACGTTTCCTTTTTCTTGTGTAGTATCAATGGGCTTGCCTTGGACCCATTCAGATACCTTTATCTTCGGGGCAAGGGATCCTATTTGAGCAGACATATGTTCTGCGTCGCACCGCTATGCCTTCGGTGCCTTATCTTTTGCAATGTTTGCGTATCTTCCGATATCATTGTCGTCGACCTTTCTCATTGTCTTCGTCTCGTTATCTATAACAGCCATTTTAACATGTCGAGTTCCAGTCTTCTCCTCGCTCACTAGATAAATTGACTGCATCGCTAAAGCGCCTGCCTCGTCCATCGGTATGTCAGCCTGATATTGCTTCTCTAGGAACTCTGTAACTTGATCGCTGCCCGCCCCAATCGCCACAGCATCATATCCTATGTATGTTCCACTGGGATCGGTTAAATAAAGGGAAGCTCCATTCTTGTCCACTCCTGCTAGGATTAACGCTACTCCAAACGGCCTTACTCCAGCGTATTGAGTAAATTGCTGGGCCATATCGGCAATGTTTTTGGCCACGCCCTCGACATCTACGGGTTCGTCATAGATAAGACGATTGCTTTGTGCAAAAAACCTTGCATGGTCCACTTGGGTCCGTGCATCAGGTATATATCCTGCTGCAGCTACGCCAATATGATCGTCAACCTGAAATATTTTTTGGGTCACATTGGATATTTGTAATTTGCGGGCCTTTTCTTCCACCGCGAGTATAACACCATCTCTACTTTTTACGCCAATTGCTAGAGTTCCTCTTCTAACTGTCTCAATCGCATACTCCACCTGATATAGCCGGCCGTCTGGCGAGAAGACTGTAATTGCTCTATCGTATCCTGCCGCTGCTGGTAACAATTCATTTTTTACTACTTCGTATTCTTTAATTTAAATTTACCTTAGCATGAAGTCGTTAGGTTTAATTTGGACCAACCCATGAGATAGCACCTTGGTTCAAGACGAAGTGATTTTTCGTGGACACCATAACGTTCTGTCAAATCACAAAAAAAGCATCGAGATAACTCGGGAAAACGACCTCTCGCTGAATGGAGATTGTATCATAGGCGTAGGGTCAAATAAAGGTTGCAGTCATTTAGACCAACTATTACGATGCCAATTGCAGAAAAATAATGCTCTGATCAAGATGGAAATAATCGTTGAAGACATGTCCTTTGTTATACTTGGCAGGGGAGATCTTAAACTTATGGCATCAGATACAAAGGACATTGTCATCCGAAAATCTAACTTCTGCTGTCCGCGAACTTTGTCGATATCTTGTGACAAAGCAGCCTCAGATATCCCGATTGGTATAGTAAGGAAGCTTAGAAACCCCGAAGCGAGAGGACTGCTACGAATTACGGCAGAATAGTTTGAAAACGAACTGTACTATCATAAGTCTTCCATTTTCTGCCATACTCTAACTGCTAGCAACTATTGTGTTATAAATAGTCCTAAAAAACGTAGACTCCTCTCAATGATATCATTGACATCACCCTGAAAAATGATAACCCTGGCCAATATCTCAGTGAAATAATCTTGTCAGAATTTTTCCTTAAACAATGCGGAATCCGATAGGAAATAAATCATCGACTTGTGAAGGAGGAACCAGATATCATCTCGTAGGCATAAATGTACCTATCGGATAGACGATTTACTATTTCTGGAGGCAGGGGAGGAGGCACGGGTTTTTGACCTCTTTCTGAATATCGATTGATAGTGTCCCTAAAGCCAGAAGATATTAGCCAGTCTCTTAAAATCTGTTTATCGTAGCTTTCTTGAATTCTACCGGGCACATAACCTGACTTTGGCCATAGCCGGAATTCATCTGGGCCCAATGAATCAGCCAATAGAATTTCGTTATTGGAGTCAAAACCGAACTCAAATTTGGTGTCAGCAAGAATAAATCCCGCCCGTTGTACAACATCACTCATCTCCAAGTAAAGCCGGATTGAAGCTTTTTTAATGTAATCTAATTCTTCTCGCGAAAGTATGCCTTGAACAACTATTTGATCCTCAGCTATGGGAACGTCATGTTTATGAGATTTTGTCGTGGGATCAAAAAGCGGCCTGGGTAGCTTCGAAGCAAGTGTCGGTTCGAAGTTTTCGAGATCAGGATACATGCCAGGATATTTAGCATATCGATCCACCAGACTACCGTAGAAGTAACCTCTTACTATGAATTCAAGCGGGATCATCCTTAGTTTTTTTACGATCATCTTATCTCTGTCGCGAATAGTTAGCATATGATTTTCCATGAACAGCTGGTTAAACCAAAACTTGGCGAATTGGCATAAGACCTCGCCTTTCTTTGGAATAAGGGTGTTCATTTCAACATCGAATGCTGATACTCTGTCTGAAAAATGGAAGAGGTACTTACCTTCTTTTATTTCATATACATCTTTGACCTTTCCTCTGTGAACCAGTTTCAAACACTGTTCTTCCGCACTTGCGCGGTATGAAAAGATATGCTTTGTTTATGCAGGCCTCTATACTGTTTTTACAAGTCATTGCAAGGTCTTGGAATATCGTGGATCTTTCTAAAAGTAGGTGGAATGATGGGGGTATAGCCCACAATCAGGGGGGATGAAATATCTAACAAAGCAACAAGCTAAAAATTCCTAGGTCATGGTGGGATTCGAACCCACGACCTAAGGTTTACAAAACCTTCGCTCTAACCAGGCTGAGCTACATGACCGATGGGGCTAACTTTTAGTCCTAGGTTTCTTGCCTCGCGTAATTAATACGTATAGGTACTTTTGAAGGTTGGCTCTACAACTTAAATGCAAGATTATACCTTAGGTGGTGAGCATAAGAAGACAATGTCGCTAAAAAAATTTCTGATTGTGGTCAACATCGAAAACAAGTTATACCTACCTGATCCTGAAGGTGGTACTATCCTAAGCGACCTTGTGATCAAGGGAGGTTACTCCGATGTAGAATCAGTCAGGTCTGCTAAGACTCTAAAGATAACTGTACGATCTCCATCTGAGAAAAAAGCTCTTAAAACAGTAGAAAATTTATGCACTGAGTTAAGAATCTTTAATCCCATGCTCAGCGATTGCACTATTGAGTCCAGAGGGGAATTAAGAAGTACAAACTCAGAAAATTAGTTTCAGCCACTTTTAGTCGTTTCAATAAATCTCTTGCGTTCCCAAGTTCGTGCTTTCGTCAACTTCACCCAGGTGGACTCTATCCTCCGGCTTGCCCTCTGTAAGCGCTGCTTGTAATAGCAGCTCAGTCCTAAGGTGCTTTGCGAGATCGGTCACTGTGATGATTCCAATGACTTTTCCTTCTGACAGGATCGGAAGTCTACGTATGTTATGGTTGAGCATTCTCTGAATGGCAACATCTATGGAGGTATCTGGGTCCGCGTAAGTAAGTATTCTCGACATAATGTCCCCCACTCTTACTTTGGAAATTTCCAGTTCCTTAGCGCAAATTTTTTTGACGAAATCACGTTCTGTGATTATTCCCACAGGTTGTTCTTTGTCGACAATGATAACAGAACTAATGTGTCTATCTGTCATGAGGCGAGCCGCTTCTGTCGCCCCTCGACTGATGTCAATTGTAACAACATCCTTCGTCATAATACTTCGCACCGGTTTGGTCATATGTATTCATCTTATAACTAAACTTAAAAGTCTTGTAAGTGACCAGAGGCGGCAAAGCGCGATAATGTCGAAGACGACCAAAATAAGAAAGCGTTTATTAGGATAACGGGATCGGAGAAATATTAGGATGGCCAAAGTTGCCATAGCTGTATTTCCGGGGAGCAATTGCGAAAGAGATGTACAAAATGTGCTCGCCAAGGTGTACAAATTTCAACCCGAACTAGTGTGGCACACGAAGTCGAATTTAAGGAATTATGATGCAATTATAATTCCTGGCGGCTTTTCGTATGGTGATCGGCTTCGCGCGGGCGCGATAGCTGCTCATAGTCCAATCGTCACCGAAATAAAGAGACTTGCTAAACAAAATATCCCTATTTTGGGTATCTGTAACGGATTTCAGATTTTGGTAGAAGCTGGGCTTCTGCCCGGTGCATTAGCGGTAAATAGCTCCTTAAAGTTTGTATGCAAATGGGTCGGAGTCAAAATTATTAAGAGGGAAACTCCATTCACCTGTAAATATCGAAAAGGAGACAGTTTCAACATACCTGTCGCACACGGGGAGGGGCGGTACTTTGCTGAAGCGGATACGATCAATATGATGAAATCCAATAATCAAATTGTATTGGTATATTCGGGTGAAAACCCAAACGGATCTGTTGAAGGAATTGCGGGGGTATGCAATGAGCAAGGAAATGTTGTAGGGGTAATGCCTCATCCAGAAAGAGGGAGCGAATCAATTCTGTCACCTGTTGGCCTGAGAAATTCCTTTGGATTTTTTGATTCTCTTAGAGCCTTCTGCAGCAGAGGCCATTAATATATCACTTCTAAATTTATATCGTGTCTTTTTAAGATGACTTCACTATCAATTGAAGAGCTCGAATATCTTAGAAAAAAACTAGCAAGAGAGCCTAACGAAATTGAGCTCAGAGTCTTGGAAGCTGAATGGTCAGAACATTGCTCCTACAAATCCTCGAGGAGACTCATCGGGCAACTGCCGAGAAAGGGGGACCGTCTTTTGCTTGGATCATCATCAGATGCTGCTGGACTTGATGTAGGCAATGGGTTTGTTCTAAGTGTTCATATCGAGAGCCATAATCATCCGTCGGCCATAGAACCCTACGGTGGGGCGGCTACAGGGGTAGGTGGGGTGATACGAGATATTTTATCAATGGGTACAAGACCAATTGCTTTACTAAACTCTCTTAGATTCGGAGATATTGACCAGAGCACAACAACAACAAGAGGGCATTCAAAGTCAAAGTGGTTGTTTGGGAACGTAATTAGAGGCATTGCCGACTACGGAAATTGTATCGGGGTTCCTACGGTTGCAGGGGAAGTAGAATTCGATTCATCATTTAACGATTATTGCTTGGTAGACGTAGCTTCCTTGGGATTGGGTAAAGCCAACCAGATAATTAGTAATCGTGCTAACTCTGGTGACTATATTGTTCTCGTAGGAGGTGCAACAGGTCGCGACGGCATAGGGGGAGCAGCCTTTGCATCTAAGGATATGTACGAAGAAAACAGATCTGCTGTTCAGGTTCCAGATCCCTTCGAAGAAAAGCTTCTGATCGAAGCGATAATGGAGGCTGTTGAAAAGCGTCATATTAAGGCGCTAAAAGACCTTGGTGGAGGAGGACTCTCATGTTGCCTTTCAGAACTTTCAGATACTTTGGAAAAAGGCTTTGATGTTGATTTGAGTAAAGTTCACTCTCGGGAGGGCACTCTTGGGCCAGCGGAACTTATGGTATCGGAGTCACAGGAACGTATGCTCTTAGTTACTAACCTGAAAGGATTAAAGGCAATGAAGAATATCCTAAAAAAATATGGCCTCAAATTCAGTATCATAGGCAGAGTAAAAGATCACCGTAATCTGGTATTGAAGTTTAGGGGGGAAGTCGTCGGAAAAATGCCATCAGCCTTAGTGTCTCATGCGCCATTAGCGCTCCGGCGCTCTGCGAGGCCTCGATATATCAATGGGCTGATGAAGGGAACAATCGCCCCTGTTATTCCACGTGACCTGAAGAAGGTTTTGTTAGCGATGATCTCCTGTCCATCGATCGCGAGCAAATCGTGGGTATACGAGCAATACGATTATGAGGTTGGAACAAGAACGGTGGTAAAGCCTGGTTGGTCTGACGCCTCGGTCCTCAGACTTCCCAACAATAAGTTCGTGTCAGTCAAGTTGGACGGAAATTCAAAGCATTGTTACTTAAATCCTTACCGTGGAACATTAGGTTGCCTGTCTGAGTGCACTCGCAATATCATATGTACAGGTGCGGAACCGATTGGGATAATAGATCATCTGCAATTTGGCAATCCAGAAAATCCTGAAACTTTCTGGCCATTAGAAGAATCGGTCAGAGCTATTGCGGACTTTTGTAAATTCATGGAGATCCCAGTTGTGGGCGGAAAGGTTAGCTTATATAATGAAACTGCCGGGGGCCCGATCAAGCCGACGCCTCTTATTGGATGTATAGGCATTATAGACAGAGCTGATTGGATAACCCGCCCCGTATTAGAGCCGGCAAATTCCATTTTCATTCTGGGCAATAGTAAAGATGAAATGGGCGGCTCAGAATATTACGAGTACTATCACAAGATATGCACGGGAACGGTTCCCGATGTCGACCTCATGATTGACAAATTGAACAAGCGGGTAATACTTTCTTTGATAAAAAACAATCTGGTTACATGCGCACACGATTGTTCCAAGGGAGGATTTGCTATCGCACTTTGTGAAACAGCCATGGCAGGAAGAACCGGACTAGAAGTGGATTTAGACTTAATTCCCAATAGTTGCAGCAGATTGGATAATCTCCTCTTCTCAGAGTCTCAGTCCAGATTTATATTTGCAACTAGCGACCCCGAGAAGGTCGAAAAATCATTAAGGGAAGTGCCGGGGTTGGTGTATGCTAAGATAGGTAATTCCTCAGCGCAAGGAGACGATAAAATAGTTTTACTCAAGTCAGGCTCGCCGATCGTATATAGTTCCATTGAAGAACTGGAAGACAAGTACAGTTCTCTGAGCAAAATCATGTCTTAGGCTCTGCTCTAGTATAATGTTGGTGATAGGCTTTTATTCTGTAAAGTCTAAAATGCAATTAGTGAGCCCCCGGTTTTGATTCTTATATTTTACTATCATACCTACTCCGCAATGCTTGCCTATGTTAGCAGGTACAAAGAAGGAAGCCATAATGGTACATGAAAATTGTGGAGTAGTAGGAATCTTTTCCCTTAACGGAAAAAATGTTGTGCCGTTAGCCATAGATTGCCTCCGTGCTCTCCAACATCGAGGACAAGAGTCTTGGGGAATAGCTGTTCCTGGCAAAACGCCATTTTGCCGGCTAGGATTGGTATCTGGAAGTGCACCTCATTTTAACAGGTTAACAAAAAAGTATGCTTCCAGAGCAGCAATAGGACACGTTAGATATTCTACATTTGGCAAGAGTACAATACAAAATGCTCAGCCGTTAAAGGTTAGGGATCTATGTGTTGCGCATAATGGGACTATTGCAAACGTAGAAGAATTAGCCGGTATGGTAGGAGGATGCAGCTTCACCCCGCAAACTATGAGTGATACCCTGATTGCAGCTCAACGACTGGTGAATCTCACAAATGGCGGCGATGACCTGAGTCGAGCACTTGGTGTTCTACGTAATGAAATGGTTGGATCCTTTTGCTTCACGTTTTTGACAGACGACGGCAATGTTTACGCCGCACGTGACTCCAGAGGCTTTCGTCCCTTGGTTCTGGGCTACAAGAAAGAATATGATGCCTTTCTGGTGGCTTCAGAATCCTGCGCCTTTACGGTAGTAGGAGCAGAACTGGTCAGAGACGTGAATCCCGGAGAATTGCTGAAGTTTAGCGACAAAGGTCTAGAGTCGACGCAGTTTTGCAACGAAAAACCACATTCTCACTGTGCCTTTGAATATACCTATTTCGCTCATCCCAGTAGTATAATGGAAGGCGTTGGTGTGTACCAAGCTAGATGGAAAGTTGGCCAGCTGTTAGCAGAAAAGTTTCCTATACCTGAGGCTGATGTTGTTATACCTGTACCAGATTCTGCCAGACCTGCAGCTCTTGGCTATGCTCAAAGTCTAGGCATCCCGTTTGAAGAGGGCCTCCTCAAAGACAGATATAGCAAACGTGGTTCCATGAGGAGCTTCATAGAACCCTATCAGGCAAGTAGGCTTGCTATAAACAGCAGCATAACTCCCATTCGAACTATCATGGAAGGTAAAAATGTTGTTATCATTGATGACAGTATAGTCAGAGGTACGAGTTCCGCTTCCATTATTGAAACCCTTCGTAGGTCGGGCGCCAGAAAGATCAGCATGCTAATTACATATCCCCCAATTAGGTTTCCATGTTATGCTGGAATAGACTTTCCATCTCAAGAAGAACTCTTGGCTTACAGAACAGCCAAGAAAGAACAATCCCAGGTCGGAATTGCAAATAAGATCTCAGAAAGTATCGGGGCGGATTTTGTGGGTTTCAATGATACATCCAATCTGGCCAAAGCGATCGGCCTACCAGAAGAGGAATTATGTTTTACTTGTTCAACTGGGGATTACTCTCCGCTGGGGATCAGACCCGTCTTCAAAACAAGACAAGAAATGAAAGGGGCTTAAGTGATAGATGAGGGATGGACCAGGTCTAAAGCGACCGTATTGTGCCCTTCCCCGGATTCCCAGATTAAGCTCCTTAATTAAAGACTGGCCTGCTACGTCATCCTTACTGTAATTTACCGCAAGCAGGTCCCTGTGGGACTCCAACTAGCAATTTTCGAATAGGAATATAATATCGAATAATTATCTCAGCTCCATGCGGTTAGTGGTTATGATGGCCGCCGGTCTAGCAGCCGTTTCAGCCATAATAATCGGAATGCTTGTGGTGTCAACCATCCCTACCGAAAGATATTCCTTAGATGTTGACGCTATGAAAGACGAACAATCCTTATTCGTAAACGCCAGGGTCGTCTTGACAAATAACGGAAGGCTGCCACTTACCGATCTGAGTATTGATTATGGTCCTACCACGGAGGTAATTGCTAGAATTGATCCAGGTCAAAAGATTTCGCTATCCCCACCCGCCGGCAGTAACCTGAACAACGTTAGGGTTTCCGCAAGTGAAGGCATTGACATCACCAAGGACTATCGTAAGCCAATCAAATTACCCGGCATGATAGGCTCATGAGCCACAGATCAAGCGTTGCACTATTCTGAACTCGCATTCTTGAGTTTCAGGTCTTTTAAAGCAATTTCTTTACTCAGTTTATTTTTGTATTCGTTTACCTTTTCTCTAATTTCCGGATAGCTTGTTCCTACAATCTGTGTAGCAAGTATGCCCGCGTTTCTAGCCCCGTTGATTGCCATGGTCGCGACAGGAACACCCGGAGGCATCTGAACAATGGATAGAAGGGAATCAAGTCCATTAAGCGAAGAACTTTTGATCGGAACCCCTATAACAGGAATCGGTGTGATTGCCGCGATCATGCCAGGCAAGTGAGCCGCTCCTCCTGCTCCAGCAATTATTACCAAGATCCCTCGCTTCTTTGCGGCCTGTGCATACTTGAACATTGAACTAGCAGTCCTATGAGCAGAGAGAATTCTTACCTCATGACGTATATCAAAATACTTCAGTACGTCGCGGGCGTCCTTCATTATCGGAAGGTCGGAATCGCTACCCATTACAACAGCGACAAGGGCATGAGCCATGGGCCGGTAACTTCCCCCTGAAATCTCACAACCTCTCCAGCGTCAAGGATTCTCTAGCTTTTTTGGCCCGTCTGAGAGCAGCGCTAGTTCCTTTAGCTGTGACAGTTATATGACCAAGCTTTCTGTTGGGTTTGGATGTCTTCTTGCCGTAAAGGTGCAGCTTAGATCCCGGGATCGAAAACAAGCCACGCAACCCCTTTATCCTATAGGGACCGTTACAATTTGGCGAACCTAGAATATTAACCATTACTGCAGGGGAAAGTAGTTGAGGCCGGGACAAGGGTAAGTCCAGGATGGCTCGAAGATGCTGTTCAAACTGGGATATTGAGCAAGCCTCTATGGTGTAGTGACCAGAATTATGGGGCCTAGGAGATACTTCATTTACCAATATTCTGCCGTCGGATGTAAGAAACATTTCGACTCCAAATATCCCTGAACCACCTAGAGCCGTAACTGCCTTTTCTGCTATCATCTTTGCTTTTCGCCAAGTCATTTTTGGGACTCTGGCCGGTGCAATAGTTGTATCCAGAATGTTGTTTTTATGGATGTTCTCTACAACCGGAAAAGACTCGATTTGACCCTTTCTATTTCTGGCAACCATCACAGACAATTCTTTTCTAAACTTGATGACTCTCTCGATCATGTATTTTGTTCCATTAATATTTCTGAACCAATTTAACAGTTCATTTTGAGAGTGAATCAATGTATTGCCCCTGCCATCATAAGAGTCTACACGTGCTTTCACGAGTAAAGGCAAGCCAAAACTCTTCAACACTTTATCCAGGTCGGTTGTTCTATCTATTAGGTGAAAATCGGGCAATGGGATATTGTTTTCCTTGAAGAATGCTTTTTGTTTGTATTTGTCCTGAATAATTCGCAATATCCGAGGAGAGGGACATACATTCTTTCCCCTTGCTTCCAAGCGCTCCAGGGCATCTGAGTTAGCAAGCTCAATTTCATAAGTTAGCACACCACATTTAGATGCCAGGCTATCTATTGCGGCCTGATCTTTAAAATCAGCGACGATCTGCTCATCAACTACGGAGGATGCAGGACAATGTTCCTGTGGATCAAGAACAATCACCTTCATAGACATCCGTTTTGCCTCCTGTGCTATCATCTTACCAAGTTGTCCGCCTCCTATGATTCCAATACTTGTCGGATCCGAGACTTCGAATGCATTAACCTCCCCATCCAGCATAGAATTATATAGTAAATCATTGCAACGGGGTTAAAAGGGTTATTTACAAATGAATTCCACTATGACAATGATCTGTTTATATTAAAAGGAGACGAACTTTTAGAAATCAATGAATGCAAATGATCTAGTGGCTATTGTTACAGGGGCCGGTGGAGGAGTCGGACAGGCAATCTCGAAACGGTTGTATGCTGATGGCGCAAAATTAGTGATGGTGGGGAGAGATTTATCTCGGTTGAATTCGTTTGCCCGGGAGTTCGAGGACCAAGACAGACTTCTTCCTATTAAAGCAGACATAACAAGAGAAACCGATGTAATTAATATAATAGAACAAACCTTATCCGTTTTCGATCGGATCAACATCTTGATCAACAGTGCTGGGACCATAAACGAACCTAAACCGTTCCACCTTATGAACGAAGACGATTGGGCTCCGTTGATAGAGACAAATCTGGTTGGCACGCTTCGAACGACAAGATCCGTCTTACCTATCATGATGGAGGCAAAGGCCGGCAATATTGTGAACATATCCTCTCTGCTTGGACTTCGAGCCATACCTAGAGTTCCACTTTCAGTTTATGGCGTCACGAAGGCAGCTATTATAATGTTCACAAAGAGCATCGCAGTTGAGTACGGTCCTCATGGAATTCATTGTAATTGCATAGCACCATCTACGATCAGGACGCAAAGCATCGAACCGTACCTTGAAGATGAAGAAGCGAGAACAACGCTGGAGTCTACTTTTCCGTTGCGGAGGATTGGCACTGCAGAGGATATCGCAGGCGCTGTGTCATACCTCTGTTCCCGTGATGCAAACTGGATCACAGGGGTTGTATTAACTGTAGACGGCGGTATATCTGCAAAACAGTAGCCAACTCTAGTCGATTCCTATTTTTGACTGCTTACCAATAGGTCTTCGCGATAACTGTTTACTAGTGGGATCACGTTCTTAGCGATAATTTTATGATAATTAGCTGTACCAACGTCAAAGGACATCAGCAGTACAAATACGAGCCTGTTATTATCATCGGTTACTGGAATTGTAGCTCTTATGAGTTTCGCATAATGGGATGAAGCATAGTGGATCTTTCCTAGATGAGACTCCCAACGGAGCCTTGTAAACTGCCTTGTAGCTGCTGTGATTGCGTATTGCGCTCTTTCTTCAGGTGTGAGCAGAGGACTAAGGTTTTTTCTCTCGGCAAAAGCCAGAAGCTCTCCGTCCTCATCAGAAATGCCGGCGAATCTGATGGCTGGATCGGCTGACACGACCTCGTTGCAGAGTCTCTGAGAGATTCCTTTTTCCAAGATCATAGATTAATATAACAAAACATGTTTTGATTGTTTCCTTTTTCCTATTTTGGAATAGAGCAAGTCATGTGAAAGAATTCATAATATTAGCATTAAAATGCTTTAATTGTGTGTAGCCCTGATAGACTTGATTGGAAAAGAGGAAATATGTTCTCGATACAAGCGCAATTATTGGAAGGCAAATAGGCTCCAAGCTTCAAAACAATGACATAAAAGGCGGAGATGAAATTATAGTACCGATACCTGTTATCGACGAACTGCGGTCACAGGCCTCTGATAACAGGGAACAAGGAGTCATCGGTCTTGATGAAATTAGGAAGATAAGAGAATTTTGTGGCACTACAGGCGTAGTCCTTAGCTTTAGAGGCCATATGCCTACTTTTAATGATATTCAGCTTGCGAAGGGTGGCAGGATTGATGCGATTATAACAGATATTGCTAGAGAAAATGATGCAACACTCCTCACCGCAGACTACGTTCAACATCTTGTAGCTGAAGCACTAGGTATAAGCTCCGAGCTAATAAAAACAAGCAAATCAAGCAATCGCCTTCCCTTTGAGAGATTCTTCGACGGCAATACAATGAGTGTGCATCTGAAGGAGGGAGTCCCTGCAATGGGCAAGCGCGGAAAGCCTGGAAACTTTGAGCTTACACAACTTTCAGACGAAGAAATGACATTTGCTGGGTTGGACGAAATGGCAAACCAAGTCGTAGAAATAGCCACGACATCGTTTGGAGGCTCAGTCGAAATCAACAGAAAAGGTGCGATCGTTGTGCAGCTGGGGGCTTTCAGAATCGCTATAACACGACCGCCATTTTCTGAAGCTATTGAAATAACAATAGTCAGGCCCATTGTAAAGCTCTCACTGATGGATTACGGTATCAGCGAGAAGCTTATGAATAGATTCTCGCAAAAAGCGGAAGGAGTAATAGTTGCAGGTTCTCCCGGGTCAGGAAAAAGTACACTTGCAAGCAGCATAGCTGAGTTCTATGCCCAAAGGGGGAAAATAGTCAAAACATTTGAGTCTCCGCGAGACCTGCAAATTTCCAGAAATATTACGCAGTACGGTCCCCTTGAGGGTACTTTCGAAAAGGCGGTTGACATTCTTCTCATGGTTAGACCCGATTACACAGTTTTTGACGAGGTCAGAAGAAAAAATGACTTCCTAGTCTTCTCCGACATGAGATTGGCAGGTGTGGGAATGGTGGGAGTTGTTCACGCAAGCAGCCCTGTAGACGCAGTACAGAGATTTATTGGAAAAATTGAACTAGGAATGATACCTCATATACTCGATACAATTGTCTTTGTTAAGGACGGCTCAATAAGCAAGGTCTATGAAATATCGCTGACTATCCGAGTTCCCAGTGGTATGACAGAGAGCGATCTTGCACGACCAGTCATAGAAGTGCGTGATTTTGATATGGGACAGATAGAGTATGAAATATATACATACGGGGAAGAAAACATTGTGGTCCCCACGTCCAGCTTCGCAGACTTCAACCCAAGCGAAGATGCCATAACAACGCTGGCAGAATCCAAAATAAGAGATACAATAAGAAGGTTCGATCCTAAAGCAGAAATAAAGCTAACCTCAAGAGATCGGGTCCAAATTAGAGTCAACAAAGATATTGCTCCGGTTATAATCGGGAAGGGAGGATCGACTGTAAACGAATTAGAAAAAATGTTGGGCATTCATATTGATGTGGAGGTAAAAACCCCTACCCTAGGGCAAGAGATTTCTTTTCAGGTTAGTGAGGGAGGATCATCCATTAATCTCCTCGTCGACCCTGCTTTTGTAGGAAAAAAGGTTGACGTTTACGTGCAAGATGAATTTCTTCTTAATAGCCAAGTTGGAAAAAAGGCCAGAATAAAGGTTGATAAACACTCAGAGAACGGACGCAAGTTAGTGAACGCTGTGATCGGAAATCAAGAGATTAGACTTTACCAAAGTATATGTTAGGTATGAAGACCAAGTCCACCTCTGTTAACACGAGGGGAAGATTGTTATCACCGTATTGGAGTTGACACACATCATAACGCCCAACTCGTCAAGGTGCATAGCTCTTAGCATTGCAGGTAGTGATTCGTCAGCCGCAGCCGGCATCCAAGGCGACATAAAGACCTTCTCATCTCTGGGTGTCTATGCCTGTACAGTAGTAACAGCAATAACGGCGCAAAATACTCTAAATATCAAGGAAGTAGTCCCGATAGCTCCAAGCCTGGTTTCTGACCAAGTCTTGAGTATATTAGAGGATACCCCGCCCAAAGCAGTAAAGATTGGGGTGATCCACAATAGCCCCACGATCAAAGCAACTGCAAGTGCACTAAAACTTGCCAGATGTCCAATTATATTGGATCCAATCATCTACAGCTCCACCAGGGCGAGGCTGTTGGAAAGAAGTGCCTTGACAGATTTAGTATCTACTTTTGCACCACTTTTGCATACCATTACCCCAAATATAACAGAGGCCGAAGAAATCTCAGGCCAACGGATTAAGAACTTGGAAGATGTCTCAAAGGCTGCCAAAGCGATCCAAAAAATAGGAGCACAAAATGTCATTATTAAGGGAGGACACGCTGGGAAGGAGTTGTCTACGGACTATTTATTGCTGGAAAATGGAGAAGAAATACGAATCGCCAGACGCAGAATTGAGATAAACGGGTCACATGGATCTGGGTGTAACTTTTCAGCAGCTCTAACGGCATTTATTGCTCAACAGTTTTCATTAAGGAAATCGTTCGAATTGGCTAATGAATATACTAACAGTTCAATTCAGAATGTCTACAGGATAGGAAGAGGCCTGCCTGTTACTGACCCCATATTTGCAGTCTACAATAATTCCCGTAGGCTCGGCGTCTTGCAAAGAACACAGGAAGCAGT
The DNA here is from genome assembly GCA_035710925.1 of Nitrososphaeraceae archaeon. GTDB lineage: Archaea > Thermoproteota > Nitrososphaeria > Nitrososphaerales > Nitrososphaeraceae > TH5893. The sequence goes on from DASTCR010000129.1 coordinate 24,823, forward strand.
GGATTACATAGAATCCATTGAAGATCTGGGTGAACTCATCCCCGAGACTCAATCGAACCTTGTCTTTGCTTTAGAAGGAGCAAAAACAATCGGAGACGTCGCAGGAGTTAAGGGAAGAATAGTGAGGATCGGATCCAGAGCCAGGCCTTCAACATGTGTCCGATTCGGCTCATCCTACCACGTAGCCTCTGCTGTTTTAGCATATCAATTATTTAACCCTGAATTCAGGTCAGCCATGAACATAAAATATAATAGTAAAATAAAAAACATCTGCCGCTCGAAATTCACTGTATCGAATTATAAGAGAAATAAGGAGCCAAAGCATATTAAATATAAGGAAGGAAAAACTCTGATGTGGGGGGTCAAGGAGGCACTGAGAAAAAGGCCTGGCGCCGACATAATATACAACACCGGAGATTTTGGAAAGGAAGCAATGACACTAATATTCGGACATGAGCCATTCGACGTAATTAATAAATTAAGTATAATACTCAAGAATTACAAGCATGGGTGAGCCGTTGCTGTATCTTTATTAGACGTCAATTCATTTTCGACAATAGATAGTTAATAGATGAAAGCAATTATCCTCGCAGGTGGTCTTGGAACAAGATTGCAGCCATACACATTCTTCATACCTAAACCAATGCTACCATTGGGGAATAAGCCTCTGCTTGAACACATAGTGGACTGGCTTCGGAATAGTACAAGAAGAGGATCTAAGGAGCAGAGAATAGATCACATCATTCTTTGTGTAAGCTACTTGCATAGAATTATTGAAGACTATTTTGAAGACGGAGGAAGGTTTGGCCTCAAGATCGATTACGCAAGAGCGGACCGGCCTCTTGCAACAGCAGGACAGTTGAAAACAGCAGAAAAGATGTTAGACGAATCTTTTGTGTGCGTATACGGCGATTCAGTCTATGAATTCCCTCTTAGTAGAATGATTTGTGAACACAGGAAGTCTAATGCTTTTCTTTCTATGGCGCTCCTTCCGTATAGGACCAATCTCAAATATGGTTTTATTGAGTTGGAAGGAAAGAAAGATAGAATTGCTCGTTGGAATGAAAAGCCTGAAGTTACTGGGCTGATAAATATTGGATGTTATGTTATGGAACCATCATTCTTAAAGCTGATACCCAAAGCAGCCGCCTATGGGATGGACGATGCGGTAAGAAAAGCCCTCGAGCAACAAAGAATAGTGAAAGGCTTTAAGATTAATTCTGGTTTCATTGACATAGGAGATAAGAAGACCTATTTGGATGCCTACAAGAAATACGTTAAAAAATTAGGAAAAATATAAGATCTTGTAACTGGCAGTAAGACTCAAGAGGCCTTTGCTCTGAAAAACCAATGGGTCTTATCGAGCTCTTCTATTGGCACAGCTACCCTTGTATGTTCCTGCTTGCTTTTCTTCTTTTTTTTAGCGAACTAAGGCCGCAGCCCAAAATCCCGACACCGGCCACAACGAAAATAGCGGGAACATAATCAATTTCGGCGAGGCGGAATTTTGGACCCACCTGAGGCAACACCGTGTTAGCAAGCAACAACATTGCAGCAAACAATGAACAGCCAGTAACTATTAGAATGATTCCAGGGCTCTTTTCGACTGCCCCACGTGATACACCCATGACCGTGCCTGTCAATATTAACGCAGGAGCACCTGAAATGGATATGATTTGTATGAGCAAAGCCCTGGGATCAGTCTCCACGTTCGGGCCCCCGCCTTCTGGACCCACCAAAAATATGTAAAAAGAAAACATGAGCGCAATAAACATAGCTGTCATGGACAGAGAACCAAGGGCTATCCACGTTTCCAGTGCTGCCATTCGATCACCGCAAGTTAGAGGTCCTACCGTCGTGGGCTATGTTATCCCTACAAGGCCAGCTAGTTCCTTTCTACATGCAGATCCAAGAACCTCAGCTGAGGTTTCCGGAGATATGGTGTTTACATATATACCGAATCCTCTTTGAAGTCCCGACCACTTGTTGGTTTGGGGATATACCTCGATATGCCAGTGAATCTGCCGGCTGTTTTTCTTCTCTGGAGATAAATGAAAGACCAAATTGAAAGCAGGCGAATTAAGACCTTTGGACATTCCGCCAATAGTTGCTCTTAATATCAGAGCTAGGTCGCTTATCTCTTTCTGCGGAATCTTCGAAAACGATGTAGTGTGTCTCCTCGGATAAATCCAAAATTCATATGGATATGTCGGCGCCCAAGGAGAAAAGGCGAGAAAACTGTCCGTCGCAAGTATCTGGCGAGGACCACCAAGTTCAACGGATAAAATGTTACATGATGGACAGCTGCCATTCTCATTAACATACTTGTGAGATCCCTCAGCCTCGAGCTCTATGATTGGTGGGATTGTAGAGAAAGTTACAATGTTTAGATGAGCATGGTCATACAATGTTCCTGCTTCGCGACCGCTGTCGACGTAAATTGATACATAGGTGACACTCTTCTGTGTGTAAAGCCATCTGACTCGTTCTTGGATTACTAAAAGGACATTCTCCCATTGCTCAACAGATATTTTAGACAAATCTTGTTTATGCTCCGGCGAAGCCACTACTACCTGATGATAACCGTAGGCAGGTTCACTGTAAAGAGGTTTATCAGTGTAATTGTTGTGCGCAACCGTGTTGACTGCAGGATACTGACTCTGAAAAACTCTAACACACCAATCCTCGATCACACTCCCCTCGCTATCAGACAGCCTCTGGAGCATTCCATCCTTAGAAACAAGTGAGATGACAGCAGGCCCAGTCATAGATTCGTTCCCCGGGCAATAAGGACATTTTTCAGGCGGAGCGTCTGAAAGAATATTATCTTCGTGGGAATCGGGAAGTATGACAAACTTTTCTAAAACATAATCTTTTCTAAGATTGCCCAAAATTACCCCTGCCTTAGACATCCCCCTTTCCCTTTAATTAAAGGTTCTGTAGCCAATGATAGCAAGGTTAGTTTGATCGCACTTGTTTTGGCAAGGCAAAGAGAAGGTAGTCTCAGATGCCCAGGATTGCTGTGTAAGGCTTGAATCATTAGCTTGAGATGGTTCTAGGCTAGTCAGTATCAGTTATACTCGTTGGTGAATCATTTATCTCGAGGGACAAAAGCGAGCCACGCTCTATGTTCTATGTTTCGAAGGGTTATATGGATCTATCAACATGATACTTTGAGAGAGGATTCGGACTCCCATTTGTGTTATTCTTAGGCAAGGTTCTATGCTCTCGGCGTCCATTAGTTCTAATCCATCAGGTCTGACTGCAGGATTATAGTTATATCGCGGCTAATTTCAATGCAGGCTGCTCCATCTGTTCCGTCACATTTTATGCAATAAGTAACACAAGCTCGCCCCTTTTATGAGATATGATTTTACAACTCTACGTATACCATCCCGTATGCCGAATCTCCTATGAATATAAGGAGGTAGAATTCATAGTCTCAACATGCAGATAGTACAATTGTCTGATTTGCATGTTGGAGGGCTCTTCAAAGAGGACGCTTTTAATACAATAGTTAATGAAGTAAACGAACTTTCTCCAGACGTCGTAATTATCTCTGGAGATCTGACGGATGACGGTCTAATATTCCAATTCCAACAAGCCCGCTCACTTATTCAGAAAATAAATTGCCCAAATCTGATTGCTCTCC
>DASTCR010000130.1:0-5231 GCA_035710925.1 Nitrososphaeraceae archaeon
TGTCCGGTTAATGTGTATGAATGGTTAGAAACACCTGGACATCCAGCATCTGAGAAAAAGCCATTTATGATAAGAGAAAAGGATTGCATTTTCTGCATGGCTTGTGAGAATGTATGTCCACCACAATGTGTAAAGATATTCCAGAAAGGCTAGTGGTCTTAAAGTGAGAAGTAGCAGAAGCAGTCTGAAACTGTCGAATATCTGTGTCCGCCGGTGGTATGGTCTCAAGCGAATGCCTAATTCGATTTTCGGCTAGATACTGTTTGGCAGGATGATCCAAGGTACGCTGCGAGCTCATGGATGACATCATTTGTCAGTCGGCGTTGATTATTTCCTGTCTGCAGCATTCCTTTTTGCTGCTTGGACCTTAACACTATACAGTCTTAACTTCTTCTTTCTACTATACTATTTATCACGTAGGAAGAGGGCTAAGGGCATCGAGGTAAACATCTCCCAATTGCCAATGGTAACCATTCAGCTTCCATTGTACAACGAAAAGTACGTTTCATCTCGTCTAATTGATGCTGTCTGCAACATGGACTACCCCAAGGACAGGTTGGAGATTCAGGTTCTCGATGATTCTGAGGACGAATCTAGGGAAGCTGTGTTAGCGTCAGTCCAAAAAAAAAGGCTCAAAGGTTTCAATATCCATCATATGTCGAGACAAGACAGGTCTGGGTTCAAGGCTGGTGCCTTGAGAATGGGCATGCGATACGCTAAGGGAGAATTTATTGCAATATTCGATGCTGATTTCGTTCCTCCTCCTGAGTTTTTAAAAAAGTCCCTTAGATACTTTTCTGATTCGAGAGTTGGACTGGTGCAATCGAGATGGGGGCATATTAACGAAAATTACTCCACGCTTACCGGGGCCCAAGCACTATCCCTTGATCTTCATTTCTTGGTCGAGCAAAATGCCAAAAGTTCCACAAATTTATTCATCAACTTTAATGGGACTGCGGGCGTTTGGAGGACTTCCTGTATCAAGGATGCCGGCGGATGGCATACAGGGACGCTAGTGGAGGATATGGACCTTAGCTTCAGAGCACAGATGAAGGGATGGAGATTGTTATTTGATAAAGACATAGTGGTCTCAGGGGAGCTTCCGGTCCAAATGAACGCGGCGAAACGACAGCAATTCCGGTGGGCGAAGGGTACAACGCAGCTAGCACTGAAACTACTGGGAGAATTGCTACTCAGCAAGCGGATTCCGGTGGACACTAAATTCCAAGCTTTTATTCAGCTAACAAGACATGTCATATATCCTATGTTTCTTGCCCAGTTTATTCTATTCCCAATCTTGCTTAACACAGATAATACACCATACCGCGTAGCCTTTTCGCCGTATCTTGGCCTGTTTTTTTATGTATTATTAGGTCCGGTCGCTTACATGTATATCATATGGCGACTCTGGCCGAAGAGGTGGGCATCGAAAGCAAGGCAATATTGGAGTTTATTATTTTTTGCTACAGGGATTTCCGTCAACAACACTATAGCCGTATTTGATGCCATCCTGAGTAACAAAAATGAATTCCTGAGGACTCCTAAGTTTGGCATAGTGAAAAGAAGTGATAGATGGAGGGACAAGGACTACGTACTGCCATTTAACAGAACAACATTACTCGAAATTTTCTTCTCATTGTACGGTTGCCTATCGGCTTTCATGTGTATTTACTCTGGCAGTATTTCGTTTTTGCCAATAATATTATTACAAACGATAGGGCTAATTTACGTGACTTACTTAAGCATCGTGGACTCACGAAGGAAACTGCCTATCATGTCTGAAGGGCTGCGAGAAACCATGCGGCCTCAAAATCCTACTTCTTCAACATCAGAAAATATAAGTAACATTAACGGGGAAGTGCCTACCAGCCGGAGAGGAAAAAATACGATCCCTGGGTTTCGTTTAAGTCACAGAAGAGCTTGGAATGCGGTTATTTCGAAAGCTGTGCTTCTGGTATTTTTAATGCTTTTGGCTGGTGGTGCGATAGCCGCCATTTATGGCTATCAATATTCAATTTATCCCTTAGATAAATCCGCTGGATATTTATCACGCGCCCAGGCCGCTCAATCGCCGCTCCTGGTATTTTTGTATTTGGACAAAACAAAGGAACTAATTCCGCCCGATGGCAACCCTGTCTGGACATTTCCCAATCCTAGAACGGATTTTACGCTTATCTCTCGTGAGATAAATGCAATGCAAGAAAGGGCTCTAACAATCTCGAATTTAAAGCCCCAGAGCACTGAGTACAATACAGCACTTGAGGACCTTCATTCTTCAATTAGGATAATTGAAATGAATCTCATAGAGGCACAGCCCTATGTTTACGGCAGCCTCAATAATATCATTTTTACCGGTATATGGATAGGATTGATCTTATTAACATACAATCTGATAAGACGAATGAGAAGGAAGTTCCAAGAAACGGAGCCCTAAAAAAGGTAGCCGATAGCGTTTGAAAATGCAATGCGTTGATCTACATCGCTTCTTTTTGAGCTGTTATACATCATTAGTAACGTGGTCAGTTACCCTAGTACTTTCATCATCTACAGTCAGTAAGAGGATCATCATCCCTCCTTTGAGGAGGCATACAGACTATTAAGCGTATTCTAATAGAATCAAATACTTGTCAACAATATAATATTGAGTTGACTTCCTGGTTTAAATAGAAATTAAAATTTCCTAGCTTGTGTCCGAAAGTGAAGTGATGCATAGGATCTCTCTTACCGGCCGAAATGGGATAAAGAGGACAGAGATAAGGAAGGAATTCCAACACATACCTGTAGATGAGATAGTGGAGTCGCTACTCGAAACTCGTAAATTAGTGATGGATAAGAAAGGGACAGCTTTTTATCTTTGGGAGGCAGAAAATTATTTACAGCATATACTAACGACAGATACAAAGTTTGGGATATTACATAGAAAAATAGAAGAATTGAAAGTCATCCTGGAGAGTAACCTCGGACAGAGGATGATTACTCCAGTCTCTCTTGCAGGAGGGTATACATCGCAGTACGCCCTCGATCGACCTGATCGTAATCCTTTTCAGGATCACAGAGTAGCGATTGATAAGGACCAATTCGAGCGAGATTTTAGGTTAGTACTTCAACATAACTCAAGCAGTTCAGGATGGGTGTCACTGCTAAAGATCAGAGAGGAGATGAATGAGAAATACGGAGTCACGCGAGAGGACTTCTATTCATTAGTTGAAGAAATTGCAAACAGAGATTACGAGACTTATGAGTTATCTTCCGGTGGAAGCGAAGGCATTACACTTAGAGGACTACTTCATGGTTTCATAAGGTGCATCTAGGAGATGTATCCATACGGCTTAACCAAGAACCCATTCCCTAGCGCTGCTACGCCTGGGAATGAAGATATTATGCTTCTAGGTGGCGAGAGGCACAAAAAAGCGAAATCGCTTGCACTAGCTTGCGTAGAAGACGTCGAGAACAAGATACAGCGGGCCGACGGCGCGACACAGTTTAGACTAATAACTGTAATTCAAGACGTGGGATCAGGAAAAACGCATTTGGCCCTACATCTCAGGAATTGCCACGAGCTTTCTGACAAAGCCATGGTTTCGTTTACTGACTTATCGCAACTCCTTCCGAGGACAATCATCAACTTTTACAATGCAATGATGAAAGGATTCAGTAAGCATCATTTTGACCTGTTACGACAAGCCATATTAAACAACTTACAAGAAAGGGCTGCGAGAGACGATGGAAAGGATTGCAGGGAAATCTTTGGGTATAGCTTGTGGGATAGACTAAAGGGAAATAGCCTCGAAACCAAGAAGCGTCTTATACTAGAGAATAGGCTCAGCCACAACAAGAAGGCATTAGAAAAAGTTTTTACCAAGAGTTTCACTGAGGCTGAGATTTCAATTATCCAATCGGTTGTTGGAATCGACGTAGGATTCAATCCTCCTGCGGTGGAGAACCTTGATGAGATGTTATTCAATCTGAGTGCTCTTGCAAAAATAAACAGGAGGTTTTTGGATAGAGTTACTGTTTTTGAGATTGATGAGTGTGACTCAGATAGGCAATCGATGGATCTCCTAAAAGCTATGATTAACTTGCACTTGCCTTCTACCGTCCTGCTCGTGGTCCTAACCCCTGCGGCATATGAGGACATAAGAAATTCTAACGCTTCGCTTTATGATAGGCTAGAAAAAGCAAACTACAGAATTGACCTTGCTGGTTCAAATGCTCTTGAAGAAATATCCGAGATAATCCTTGAATACATAACATCGGGCCGAAAACAAATACCAATCGATGCTTCTGAGCAAGCAGACATCCGCAAGAAAGTAAAGATATTATACGAAGAATTCCCTGAGTTTAGAAATATCAGGTCTATGATCAATGTTATGTATCACTCTGTTGAGCGAGCGTCAAGGAACGGTTCCAGAACCATAGACGAACATACTTTGGACCAAACGATCACTTCTATCTACCCTGGACTTAAGTTAAGAGAGAACTTTATGTCTGTACCTATCTCCGAGTTTATTAAAATTGCAGAGGAATCCACGAATATTGAGGAAATTAAGTTGAGAGTTGCGATGGCAATCAAGGCTCTTCTCAGCTGCGCAAGTGATAACGGAAGAGTTACGAAAGATTCCCTTCTTAGAAAAGATGGTCGTCGCATCGGGGTGGCATTTGATGACTTTGTGGGCAGGAAAACATCTCTTGAATTTTCCGTCGTAGATGAAAATTCCGAACAGATTGGGATTTCGGCCGCTCAGGAGCAGGACGATAACCAATTGGAAAGTTCAATGAAACCAGGTATCTTGAGCCGTGACATGAACCAGGAGAGAGCCTCTATGCAAGTGCAGGTCAACCGACATGTGTTGGTAGATTTGTTATATTTTGGCGACAAATACAGAAATAACCAAGTTGGGAAGGACGACGTACACCGGGCCCTGGCCTTAGGAGAATCTCTTAACCTTTATTGACATCTCTATCTGCCTCCGTCTTTAGATTGTGACATCCACAAACTCTTTTAAGGGAGGAGGGCATTGCTCAATTGTGGAAAAGACTGGCCCCCAGGATGACAACTGCAAATACTATCAGTCAACGTCGGAGGATCTATTCAGATGTAATATTTGCGGGCAGACTGCAGAATACATAATTCATCTCGAGCTGGTCAAGGAGAGGAGCAACTATACCATTATGGAATCTGATGAGAACATGCCTTTCTATCTATGCAAGGTCCATGAATATGTATACAA
>DASTCR010000131.1:0-6277 GCA_035710925.1 Nitrososphaeraceae archaeon
AATTTAACCGATAAAAATACCTCATTAAAACAGTTCACAGATCAGGAGATTAGTTTGTTGAAACGACCTCCTGCTGCTACATCTCCTACTGAAGATACTAGTGCTAGGACAATCCTTGAATCAGAGCCAACAACTATTGCAGGAAATACTTCCGCACACAAGGTAGTATATACAGAAAAAGTCTCAGGCACTCTGTCTAAGATTATGGAAATATATGCTGTCAATGAAGACAAGGGTTATATCATGACATATCTTGCTTTCACAGATATTTATGAGAAATATCTGCCGACTGCACAGAAAATGGCTGGCTCATTGGATGTTACAGCCTAGAATCAATGTCGACAGTACATATAACGAAGATACAGTCAAAATAGGAAAAATAACAATAAAGGTATCCCAGGCTAAATGTTGTCCATATTCTTAATCATAGTAACAATATTTTTATCCTCCGTTACACTGGCACTATTTTCGGGCAATAACATTGATACACCTTCATTAGTCAATGGACCAGATGAGGCTGATGCATCAGCATTATCTTCTTCCTCTGGTTCGATTAGCAACAAAACTGTAGATATATCCACAATATCTGCATCCAAAATCAAATTTTCCATATATGACAATCCTGATGTAGGTATCAAATTTCTCTATCCGTTAGGGTGGGAGCCAGTTATCAAAAGGGGATCAGACAACTCCACAATAATCGAAATCCTATTTCCCAATATGACTATTGATAATAATGCTGGTAACTTTAGCAGTGGACATCAGCATGGACCTTCGACCTCATTCATAGTTTTATCAATTGAAGAAGAAGCTTCAAACTTATCTGATGATCCTAACATGACAGGTACATTAAAGTTGTTGACAAAACAAAACCTTGCCTTGGCTAATCAAACATTGGCCAATTTTCTACTAATTAAATCATATGGGACTACCTTTGCAGGAAATCCTGCCCACAAAATAGTTTACTCTTTTACAGAACCTTCCCTGGTAACTCCCTCAGAATTTGTATTTCAGTCTATGAATTTATGGACCATTAACGGGGATAAGAAATATACAATATCTTATTCACAGCCGGTAGAAGAATATCCTACATATTTAGGAATTGTACAACATATGGTTGATTCATTTGAAATAACTAGGTAATGAGAGGGTTAAATTTTATGAATGAAATGAGATGAAATGAGATGAAATGAGAAGGAAGGGATGAGAAGAGATGAGAATCCTAGGATAATAACCCCCTCACACAGTCTAATCATGATCGACTCTAGGATTTATTATTTAACGAAAGATAATTATTATCTTTTTTTTGAATGAAAATGTTATTGTCATCATTATTTGGGTTTGTCTTTAACTTTAACTTGATAATTCTGTTATCATTGTCCCTTGCAGCGAGTAATCATTTCTATCAAAAATCATATGCTCATGATTTTCTTGTAAATAACGATATAACTATCGTCACGTTGGTTGAGCAAATTAAAGCTGAAACAGAACTTGTCAATACAAATTTTTTGTTTAACAATAATGTTTCAGCCCAAGTTCATGCCAGAAATGCGGCTGAACTATTGAATGACCTGGAAGATAATATGACAGAGGCGTCAGAACAGTCTTCATCTAATTTAATTCAAATCTATGAGAATGAAAAGACAAATACAACCTCTCTTGCTTTAGTAACAGCGAATATAGTAGACGAAGTCCTAAGGAAGTATAGAACAGCTTTTGACATCGGTTACGACCTAACCAATATGTCAAATATGGGTGGTATGAAAATGTCGAAGATGAGTAGTGGAGGAGGATCTTCCATGAATATGACAACTTTTCAAACTAGTGCTAATAGCAATACCTCGGATGTACACTCTAATATGTCAATGCCGACAATGACAGGAAATAATTTGGAAATAGTCAGCATACAAGACTATGAAACGTCTCAGGTTCTAGCCGATGTCGTCAATGAGTTGTTTGAAGATGACTTACGTCCCCGCACTTCTGTTAGTGAAACTATCAATATTGATAAACTTGAGAAAAATCTCAAGCAACTAGACCAAGCAATACTCAATAAAGCATCACCAGAGGCTCTAATGGGAATCGTACATGTTCAAATTCATCCAACGCTACAACAGGTCTATGAATTGAAACTATCAGGAAATGTCATAGCAGAAGATTCGGATTAGAAGGTTTTCAAGGTTATTGGTAACTTTTATAATAAATAGAATGTTGACATGCTGCTAGTCAGCCAATAATCAAGAGACCAATCATAACTTTATCTGATCGCGATTATCATACTTATGGGTCTTACTTCTGCCAATCCTGTACAACTACGTCCATTGAGCCGTCACTTCTAAGTATATTCTCAAATGGAGGCAAGCCTCTAAATCCTATGTATCCGCAGTGGTTATCTCCTGGCAAAAGAACAAAGTAGTCAAAACAATCCAGTTTACTATTTCCGTCAGCATCCTGGATTGGAGGTATTTCAGTGTCTACTTGTCGTTCAATGTAGTCCCCTGGTATTGGAAGACTATGCTGTATTCCAAGTAGCCCAAGTGCATCTTTGTCCTCTACATTTCTATAAATATATTCTAACATGTTATCTTCAGCATTTCGTAAATTGTAGAAATTGTCTACTACTTGTTCAATTGCTTTTCCGAAAGTAGTATTGGCTGCTAATTCGCCTCTATCAATCGCTGCTCCCAATAAATGCACAGATGTTATATTGAAGTCGCTATTTGTGTTCATTCCCTGATTATTACTAAGACTTACCAGAGTGCTGTTGACTACAGATGCACCTAGAGAATGTGCAATAAGCCTGATATCTGAATCTTCACATTTATTCTTAAAATCAAGAATAAACTGTGCAAGTTTCGGTCCATTACTCGCTGCAATAGTTTTTGCGTTCTTCCATCCTTCTTCACTAAAAGGCGTGTTTGAATCCCAGCTAAATCCGATTAGGGGTATTGTATTATTGTTGACTTGTAGAGACATAGATGTTCTATTGACTTGTTCATTAGCGGATATCTCATCAGTCCAGGCTCCGTGGATATAGATAGCAATTTCCTTCTCTGAAGGACACATGAATTCATTTTGTAGGCTGTCATTTGTTCTGTGACCGATATTATCATAATACAAAAAGTCTGTCGAATTATATTCTGGAATGGGTTCCCCTGTTGCACGATCAAAATGTCCCCGTGTAGAAATAGTGAAATTATTATAATAATCAGAAGGTGACCCTATAGTTGTTTTAGTAATATTTTGACCTATAACATAGACGAATTGGGAGAATGATAGTTGTACAACGATAATTGCTACCAATAGTAATAAGAAGACAATTGAAACCAATCTAGATCTAAACTCCCTACTATTGTTGTGCAAATATAACAGAAATATCACTTATAGTCATCAAGGTTGTGATAATAGAAAAACATACTTGACCTATTGCTTTCAGTACAGATTTTAGTCTCACAGACCTAACCACTACAATTCCCTAATTTAAAGAACATGAGAATGTCGGTGTTGTATTCTCATATGTATTTTTGTTATTAGCCTCTATTTATTTTATTTTACAACTGTAAAGGCCTACAGTTATACATGTGTTTTTCATACAAAAAATAAGGTAAGAAATGGCAAAAGACCCTGTTTGTGGGATGTTTGTTGAAGAAAAACCCGAATCTATTAGATATAGTAAAGATGGAAAAGAGTATTATTTTTGCAGTAACCAGTGCCTAGATGAATTTACACAACCTGAGAAGGAACTAAAGAAGCTGAAAATCTATGTTGCTATTAGCATAGCTCTTACAATACCTATAGTAATTCTGAGCTTACCCCATATGCTTCCTATACAGTTTGGTGGTCTTCTGCCCATGGATGTGATGCACTATAGTAATTACATAATGCTGGCGTTGGCAACTCCTTTGCAATTCTGGATAGGTTGGAGATTTTACAGGGGACTATGGGATGGAATTAAGGCTAGAGCCTCTAATATGGACACATTAATTGCAATTGGAACGACTGCTGCCTATGTGTATAGTGCAACAGTTACTATAATTCCAGACTATCTGCCATTTGAATCCGTCTATTTTGAAACAACAGCAATTATTATCACTTTGATACTTATTGGGAGACTACTTGAGACAAGAACCAAAGAAAAAGCTTCTGATGCTGTAAGAAAATTACTTGATCTACAACCAAAGATGGCAAAGATTTTAAGAAAAGGGGAAGGAGAAGATACAGAAGAAATTGAAATTCCTGTAGAACAAGTACAAGTGGGTGACACTATGGTCATAAAGCCTGGAGAAAGGATACCAACTGACGGAACTGTAATAGATGGATTGTCATCTATTGATGAATCAGCAGTAACAGGCGAAAGCATTCCTGTTGATAAGAAAAATGGAGATGAAGTAATAGGTGCTACAATTAACAAGAGCGGACTGTTAAAAGTTAAAGCTACTAAAATAGGCCAAGACACAGTTCTTTCTCAAATTATTACACTGGTTGAAGAAGCAAGAACCGGGAAGGCACAAATGCAGAGGTTAGTAGACCAAGTTGCTAAATACTTTGTTCCTGCTGTATTAGCGGCAGCAATAGGTGTAGGACTAGGATGGTTTTTTGTTGGAGATATAGGGATAACGTTTTCTCTTCTGGCATTTGTATCTGTAATAATTATCGCATGCCCTTGTGCTCTTGGTATTGCAACTCCAGCTGCATTGATGATGGGTACTGGAAAAGGTGCTGAAAATGGAATATTATTTAAAGGTGGAGAGTATTTGGAAATAGCCAAGAAGGTCAAGACAATAGTATTTGATAAAACTGGAACTTTGACAAGAGGAAAACCATCTGTTACCAATACAATTGCTTTGTCTGGATTTAGCGAAGATGAAATACTTCGTTTAGCAGCAATTGCAGAGTCTGGATCAGAACATCCTCTAGGTCAGGCAGTTGTCAATAGAGCTAAAGAGAAAGGTATAATGGTAACAAATCCAGAGTTATTTGAAGCTGTATCTGGTCATGGTCTTAGAGCACGATACGCGAATCATACCATTCTTATCGGAAATAGAAAATTAATGCAGGATAACAATATTGCAGTCAATATAGATGTTAATACGACTCTTTCAGCCCTTGAGGCTCAAGGAAAAACAGCTACTCTTGTGGCATTTGACAATAAACTTGCAGGAATAATTGCCATTGCAGATACTATAAAAGATAATGCCAAACAAGCGATTGATTCACTCAAGTCAATGGGTATAAAGGTAGTAATGCTTACAGGAGATAATGAAAGAACTGCTAAAGCAGTTGCCTCTAAACTTGGAATTGACAGAGTAATAGCACAGGTGTTACCACAAGAAAAGGAGCAGGTAATTTCAAGGTTGAAATCTGAGGGAGAAAAAAAGGGAGCAATTGCAATGGTTGGAGATGGAATCAACGACGCACCTGCATTAGCACAAGCAGATCTAGGAATTGCGATAGGCTCTGGTACAGATATTGCGAAAGAGACTGGCGGTATAATACTAATAAAAGAAGATATCAGAGATGTTGTGATAGCACTTGATTTGGGAAGAAAGACAGTATCTAAGATAAAACAGAATCTCTTTTGGGCCTTTGCTTATAATACAGGATTGATTCCAATAGCGGGCGGAATCTTGGTGCCTTTTTTGGGTGTGGAAATATTTGGTTGGCTTCCTATGCTTGCTGGCTTAGCAATGGCATTGAGTTCTGTAACAGTAGTTGGGAACTCGATATTGCTTGGGAGGTATAAACCTAGATTTGCAGCTGAGAGAAAAATGCAGGTCAGAAAGGACAATGAAAAGATCTATTCTGACAAAGATTTCAAAGAGGTCTATGTGCCAAAGGCATCTTGACAGAACCTAACTGGAAAGCTAAATAACAATGTCTATCATGTTGTCATCAATCAATATCTATTCTTTTTTACCTCAATTGCATCTTTGGGTTATATCCTAAAGCAGACTTGCAAATATATACAAGACACATCCGATTACCCTAAAAAACGGTTTTTCCTCACTCAACCGGTATTAGACGACAACTATACTCTAACTAAAACCTTTTATCCAGATTTGCAAAAATCAGTATGAGGGGTAAACAAGCATTGCAAGAGGTAACAAAACTAGACTCAGTTGAAAATGAGGGATTAACTTGGATAAATATTGAGAGACCCACACGTGACACTATGGAGAAACTATTAGTAAGTAGAGGATATCATTTTCATGAGTTAGATATAGATGACTGTCTTTCGAAGATTCAGATCCCGAAGATTGACAAACATACTAACTAT
>DASTCR010000132.1:0-4840 GCA_035710925.1 Nitrososphaeraceae archaeon
AATGAAAGAAACAGACGATAAAATAGTTGTTTTTGGTCAGTCAAATTACAGATTTGATATACCAAAATCACACATAATTGCAGCAGGAAGAAATGTAATATTAGATATGGACTTTCCTGAGATATTCAAATATCAGGTTGATAGAAATGCACCTCTTCCTACTGGAGAATCAGTTGAAAAAATCAATGAGGAGGCATATCCTGAGGATTAAGCAGAGGCCAAGAAACATGAGTGACATGCCCTGAGAGTCAATCCAAGAACATTTCATGTAGTAACAACCAAAGCCTATCCTTCCTTTGTGCTGCCTAAGAATATATTTGATGTTAGACAGTAGAGATGTAAGGGAAATGAATCAAGAGAAATCGCCCCCGATACCTTCGTCCCTACCATTTGAAGATGAGGTGCATAAGGAAGGAAACGCTAGTGCTAACAAAGGTCAAAATAATACACTACCTAATAAAAAACGAATTGAGGCGATTATACCGTCCGAGAAAACCGATTCGGTATTGTCTGCTTTAGAAGCCATGAACATACAAGCAACGTTCTACGAATCGAAAGGTATGGGAAAAGGTGAAAAATATATGATTTCGTATGGCAAAGGAGGTAAGACTACTAAAATGCCTTATTCTATAAAACATACGGTTGTAACCATAGTAGATGAAAACAAGGTTGGCGACGTGATAAATACCGTAAGACAATCAGCAGCTGTTGAAGGCAAATCAAATGTTGGAATTTTAGTTATTTCATCCGTTGAAAACGTATTGATGATTTGAATGATTTGAGATATGAAGGCCATTTGCATTCGATGAGCTCAAGACAGTCTAGTCATCCCGTCTCATACAACCAGGATTTAGCAAATTGCCAAGGTGATAAAACAAATATATTGAGAGCTTATGAAACGAAGTCGAATATTGGAACTTCGCCACTGACCGGCTAGGGATAGCTTTAATTCAAGCCTATGAAACTCATATATATATGAAGGCGACTTGAATGCAGACAGAATCATCATCCTCGTTATCTTTAGAACAACCCAAAGAAACGCAAGATCATTATCGTATCAAAAATATCGTTGACAATAGTTCACTTACATTTGCTGAAAAAATAGTAAACATAAAAAGTCTTAAAGCCAGCAGCGAGAATTCTACTATGATTTCTAGATCAGGGGATATTGTCGTCGTGAACGTAGATCTTGCTATGGCACAAGATAGCACAGGCCCTTTTGCAATTCGATCCCTAAATGAAATGAATATAGAAAGGCTACATGATCCCGCAAAGACATTGCTTGTAATTGACCATACATTTCCCGCAGCAGATGAAAAAGTAGCAAATTTGCATGCCATGATGAGAGATTTTGCTTCTAAGCATAAGTGTTTGTTAATAGAAGGTTCTATATCTCATCAATACATCCTTGAATATCTCGCGGCCCCAGGTATGATGATATTAGGAGCAGACTCGCATACATGCCAAGCGGGGTGTCTTGGTGCTTTTGCGGCTGGAATTGGCAGTACGGAGGTCGCGGCAGTATGGGCTTCAGGACAATTATGGCTAAGAATACCTGAGACTATAAGGATCAACTTATCTGGTATTTTTAATAAAGGTGTTTTTGCCCGAGATTTAATTTTGGACTATATCGGAAAAATAGGCGAAGACGGCGCCAACTACAAGGCACTAGAATGGAAGTTTTCCGACGGAGACGTAAGAAACCAATTCAGCATGGATTCTAGAGCCTGTATCTGCAACGCGTCAATGGAGTGTGGGGTCAAGATATCAGGGTTTCCAGTTGATGAAATTGCAAGGAAATACATGGATGAAAACCCTAGGATGAATTTCAATGGCCACGATAGCGCTTTAACGAAGCATATTGTAATCAATCCTGGTAACTCCGCTGAATACATTGACAAATTTGAGATAGAATGCAACAAGATAGAACCACAAGTTGCAGGTCCAGATCATATTGATATCGTACATTCAGTCAACGATTTAGAAAACGTAGAGATTGATCAGGCCTTTATTGGCTCCTCTACAAATGGTAGAGTTGAGGATCTTGAAGTTACGGCGCGGATACTGAAAGGCAGGAAGGTTCATAAAGACACAAGGTGTGTGGTCACTCCAGCATCTGTAAGAGTGTATGAGGAAGCCATTAGGAGAGGATATGTAGAAACATACCTTGAAGCAGGAGCAGTTTTCACAAATGCAACATGTGGAGCATGCGTCGGAACTCACCTTGGCGCACTAGGGGAAAATGAAACCTGTATATCATCATCTTCGAGGAATTTTGTTGGCCGAATGGGTGCGCTTTCCTCGAAAGTTTACCTTGCATCCCCCGCCACAGTAGCAGCGTCTGCAATAGAGGGGAAAATAGCCGATCCAAGGAGGTATTTTTAACATGAGTGAGCAGCCCGTAGTCATGCCTAGTATTTCAAAAGGAAAAGCTTGGTTATTTGGGGATAACATCAATACAGATATAATTATTCCATTCAGATTCAAAAGTAGAACTAACGATCCTTATGAAATGGCAAAGTATGCTATGTATGGATGGGACCCAGATTTTCACAAGAAAATCTCAAAGGGTGATGTAATAGTAGCTGGCAAAAACTTTGGAGGAGGTTCCAGCAGAGAACAAGCTCCGGTAGCCTTGAAATATGCTGGAATTTCTGCGGTCATCGCTGAAAGTTTTGCTCGAATTTTCTATAGGAATGCCTATACGATTGGATTGCCTGCTCTAGAAATACCAGAACTAAAAGGAAAAATAAATCAGGGTGATGAGCTTAAAATAGATATAACAAAGCTTGTTGCGGAAAATACCAGAACTAACGAGGTTTTTCATGCTAAAGAGGTGCCCCAATTTTTGAGGCAAACGCTACTAGACGGTGGATTAGTTGAATATTACAAGAAATACAAACAATTTCCGTGGACACATACGCTTCACAAACCATAAAAGAAATAACACGGCAGACGCAGGAAAAAAATGTATGTCATCCCCCGAGGCCTTTGAACAGCTATGTAATCAGATCATTGCACTTAGCCCAAATATTCGGTTTGTTGGGGTTATTAACGGAATGGGAGACCTTGTAGCTGGAGGGATGAAAGAAGGTCTACAACCTATGGAAAACAAAGAGAGCTCTTCAAAATTATATATAGAATTTGTACTCAGAAGTCAAATGCGCAAGGAACAAGATGCAGCATTTGGAAGAACAATTTATAGTTTTTCGGAAAGAGAGAAAATAAAATTTGCGGTTTTTCCCGTTCATCAAAACTATTTGCTCATGGTGTCTATTGAGAAAAGGGAACTTAACCACGAGCATATCATTCAAGAAATCTTGACGATTAAAGGCGTTGGCAATTCAGTCCCCAGTCATATATAGACAGACACAGAGTAGGTTATTTTATTAACTAAAACTGAGTCTACCCGTTGGGGCTAGAGCCACCACTTTATTGGCTTTTCCTTTTTCGCCGAGACATTATCCTAAAGCTTATTTATTAGCCAGTGTATGCTTTGGTAACAGTTAACACATAATTCTTCATCAGATGTATGTTGACAAGAATATGTTTGGACCGTTTCAGCACTGCAGCGGCCGCATCTGATCATGCCCTGTGGTTTAACTAGAGTCTTATTTATTTGCAGCAGCTCAAATCATCAGGGTTTCCTTACGTGAGTAAGAAACACGTCAATAATCGGTCAGAGTAGCATAGAATGTAATAATGATGTCAATGACAATGCTACTTCCTTGAAATTTCTTTATCTCTAAGGGTAGACATATGATCTTTCTTGCAAAGAGAGATTGCAAATCAATGCCGCGCTTTAGCCGGTCACGGTCTGACGTCCCGGACAAGGAGTAGGCCGCAGTAAATACTGACCACATTTTGAAAGTTAGCATCTGTTAGTTAATTAAACTTTGAATTTATGTAGCTACTTGCTTCTCACTATTCAATGTACACTAATATTTCGTGAACGTAAGATCTACCTCAGGTGTTAGCATTGGCACAAAACGACTCCCTTAGACGGCTCGAAGATTTAGGTTTTGAGATTATTAGTATCACCGAAGATGTGCTGGTTTGCAAACTAGGCCCGAAAGATCCCGAACCTAATGATGGTCGTTCGATCGACCTATGTATTAACGAAGAACAATGTAGGGCTCTTCACCGCGCAGGTAGGATTGTCTATCTTAAGGTAGAAGGCATCGCGGACTCGACACCACAGAAAATATACGAAAAGCCGCGTCTCCGGGTTGAACTGAGGAGATACACCTACCGCTAGGCCGTAGCCTACCTGCGGCTACGTTCCACGTCACTCAATTGAATTAGAAACTGTGTTGTACAACGTAATTAGGAATATAATAGAAGATTATTACAAAGTTATTTATAGGTTGAATCCTCTATCGAAGCAATGTCTACAGCCGAAACCATCTCTCTAAATTCATCTAAGCATTTCCACTCTTTAAAGATCAAACCAGAAATAACTCCCAAGAAAAAAGATCCCGGGAACAAAATTAATTTCTTGCTTTGTGAAGCATGTTACTGGTGTGCGTCATATTTTAACTTCGCCGCGACTCTCACAAGATGTCCTACATGTGGTAACGATAATGTCGAATCTATGCCGATTGCAGATGGCGAAGTTTATACGTTTAGCCATAATAGATATCGTGGAATAACTCTGGAATTCTCCAACCATAAGGGTGTATTGAGGAGTTAAAAATGTCATTAGATTTGATAAACTGATTTATCTATAGCCAGTTTAGGTATTAAATGCTCTAATAAACAGAATGAAAAGAATGAGCGTATAAAGGTTAGAAAATGCACTAACTACGACCGTATCAGCCTGAAAATACTTGTAAGCAGT